>DAINCT010000133.1:0-8601 GCA_036732245.1 Chloroflexota bacterium
GCCATATTGTTCGGCCTGGCCGCGGCGGCCGCCGTATTTGTAGTCGGGCTCGGCTTCACGGATGTAATCGCCGCGGTACTTGTCCTGGCTTTCCTGATGTCGTTTCTGGTGACGGCCGGAGTAGCATGGCGACCTTTGGGCCGGATCATGGGCAACAGCCGGAGACGAGCGAGTGTGGTTCTCGGCCTGGGTACGGCCCTTGGGATTGCCTTCCTTGCCTGGCGCACCATCTTCCAGCCCCTGGTGCCCTTCGCTCGCGTTCCTCCCACCCCGCCCTTACCTCGGCACGCCGGCTACTGGACGCTTCCCACCGGGTCGCGCATCGCCTACCTGAAAGTGCCGGCCCGTGGCAGACGCAAAGCCACGCCCATCATCGTGGTGCACGGCGGACCCGGCGGCTTCGAGGTGACCAGCGCCGACAGCCGGAAGTACTTTGCGCCCTACACGCGCTATGGGTATGATGTGTACTTCTACGATCAGATCGGCAGCGGCCTGTCGGCGCGGTTGTCCGACGTGTCGCAGTACACGGTGGCGCGCCACGTCGCGGACCTGGAGGCAATTCGGCGGAAGATTGGGGCAAGGAAAGTGATCCTGATCGGAGGGTCCTGGGGCGGGACCCTCATCGCGAACTACATGGCGGCTTACCCCGGCCAGGTTGCGCGGGCCATCCTCACCTCGCCATCGGCGATTAACTACGCCGAATGGAAGCAGCCCATCGACACCATGATCGATCGGTTGTCGTCCGAACGGCGACATGAGTGGAACAGTGCCTTCGGCCGGCCGCGTTTGCTCGCTTGGCTTGGCCTCGCCAGAATCAGTCCTCGCGCTGCGACCAACTTCGTCTCCGACGCCGAGTTGGACCACTA
Source organism: Chloroflexota bacterium (assembly GCA_036732245.1). GTDB lineage: Bacteria > Chloroflexota > UBA5177 > UBA5177 > UBA5177 > JANWJD01. The sequence goes on from DAINCT010000133.1 coordinate 867, forward strand.
CTTCGATTCCATGTTTGGGATCTGGTCGTCTGCTCTCGCGTGTACCCCGGCGCATGTGCCGCGGGCGGCAGCCATGAACGGCTTTGGCCTGGCTGCCGACCTCATGACGCAGACGGATCCCGCCATGAAGCACGCACATCCTCGATCTCGACTACGCACGAATCGCACGCCTGTGCTGATCATCACCGGCCCGTGCAACTACATCCCGTGGGCCGTTACTTACCAGTATCGGACTACTCTTCCTAACTCCACGCTGGTCGTCGTGCCGGGTGCTGGACACGTCGTGTACTACGACCGTCCGCGCCTGTACTTCTCCCTGGTGCGAGCCTTCCTGCTCAACCAGCCGCTTCCGATCAAGCCTTACACTGCCGCCACGCCGCCGAAGTGAAGCGAGAAGACAACATGCGAGGACTGAAACCGAAGCGTCCCACTGGCAGGCCGAAGCATGTGCCGACCGTGCTTAAAACAGTGTCCCACTCGTAAATACGGCGCGTGACACCTTGATGGGCGGGCAGTAGGACGTGGTTCGACCCATGCCGTTGCTGGACCACCAGTCCTGACAGAGACGCGGCGGCCCCAGCATTTCGATGCCCTCGAAGAGCTCCGGGATGGACTGGGTGAGCCGTAGATTCTTGACCGCGCCCACGATCTCGCCGTGTTCGATCAGGAAGGTGCCGTCGCGGGTCGTTCCGGTCAGAACCACGCGCTTGGGATCGGGGCAGTGCGTGTAATGGAAGCGGGTAAGCAGCAGCCCCCGCTCCGTCGAACGGATCATCTCATCGAGCGTGGCATCGCCGCCTTGCATGAAGAGATTGTTGGGAACCGGGCCGGAGTAGTTGGCCTCCACCTCGCCGTCGGCGTGGCCGGTCGATTGCTTCCCCACGCGTTGCGCCGTGTAGCTGTCGTATGCCACGCCACAGGCGATTCCCTCCTTCACCAGCGGCAGTTTTCGTTTCGGCACACCTTCATGATCGGCCGCGGCCGCCAGGTTTCGGGTATCGGTGGCATCGTCCCAGATAGTCACGTTGGTGCCCATCACCCGCTCGCCCAGCCGGCCTGACAGAAAGCTGCGACCCTCTTCATACGCCTGACCATTGAAGCCGTGGCTTGCCAGGTGAGAAAGGGTCTCGGCCACACATAGATCGCCGAAGATCGCCACGTACTCGCCGGGCGGCACCTCCCGCGCATCGTGGTTCCGCTCGCAGATCTGCATGGCGCGACGCGCCACGTCGTCTGCATCGAGGTCCGACGTTCGGTACGACATGCTGTCGGCATAGCCGGTGCCCCTCCCGCTGTCCGGCAGCGCCCGCAGGAATGCCATAGAGCGCGGCACATACGCCGACACACCCAGCGAGTTGACCACGGCCAGTTCCCGGCCCTCCGAGATAGACGTGCCGGCTGCGGTCCAGCCGCGCTCGGCTGCCAGGTCCGTGATCGTGCGGATGGCTTTCGCCCGCTGCTCGGAGCCAAGCTCGGCCGTCGCGAGGTCGAAACCCTGGACCGTGGGCAGCGGTTGCCCTGCGGGCAGGGACACAAACTCCGGGTTGGGCTCTCGCATCTGCGCTACACGGAGCGCCTGCTGTATGAGATCGCGCATGGCGTCGGCGCTCAGGCTATTCCCACTGGCCTCTCCGACCGACTTTCCCACTACGACGCGCACCCGCACGTGCATGTCCTCCAACACCGTCGTTTGATGGATGGTCGATCCGGCGTAGCGGGTTACTCCCTGGTGAATCGCCTCGGCCACGATCTCCGTCTGATCTCCCGGACTGCCGGAGAGCGCATGAGCGAGGATCGTCAGGAGACGCTCGGCGCCGATCACTGCTCGACTCCGACCGGGATCTGGCGGAAGCGCGCAGGCGACGCGCCGTGTCCCACGTGCAGCGCCTGCAACGGTTCGCCCTTGGCACAGGAGAGGAACCCGCGGAGCCTCCAATCGCGGGCATCCGCCACCCCATCGCAGCTTCCCCAGAACCGTGGCGTGATGTTCTGCAGGGTGGCTCCCCTTCTGAGCCCCAGCAACTTGCCGTGCTTGATCTCGCGCCCATACTCCACGCCGAAGTGGAAATTCAGTCGCTTATCGTCCAGGCTCCAGCTCGCGGGCGTGTCGAGCAAGAGACCATTCTCCACGCCGGCGATGAGATCGTCCAGTGGGATCGTACCCGGCTCCAGACTGACATTGACCATGCGAACGATCGGGATTCGTCCCCAACCATCGGCCCGCGAGCAGCCCGTACTCTGCACCTGCCCGATCATCGTGGCCGTTTCTCGGGATGAGAGGTAACCACAAAACACACCGTCGCGCACCAATGGGAATCGCTGCGCCGGGACGCCGTCGTCGTCGTAGCCGAAGGTGCCCAACCCCTCGGGTAACGTCGAATCGGCCGAGAGATTCACCTGTGGAGAACCGTAGCGCAGGGAATCGAGGTCCTCCGGCTGCAGGAAGCTACCACCGGCAAACGCATCCTCGAAGCCCAGCACGCGATCGAGTTCGGTCGGGTGCCCACAGGTCTCGTGGACCATGATCGCCAGTTGTTCGGTGCCGAGCACGACGTCCGTTACCCCTGGCTCCACGTACGGCGCCATGAGCAATGCAGCGGCCTCGGATCCCACGCGCGTCGCCGTCTCGGGGAGATCCAGACTCTCGATAAACTCCCAGCCGGCCTGCGCGTAGTTATCAAACGAGCGCCGCGCCGGCTTCCCCTCGCCGGTGGCAAAGGCAAAGAGGGAGGCGCCACACTCTGTGAAGTCCTGACGGATGCGGGCGCCTTCGCTGGAACAAAACCACTTGGCAGTCTCAAAGGAGATGAACTCGACGCCGCTGAATCCCACACTCTGCGGTGCACGAAGCTTGCGTTCGAGTTCGAGCGCAAGCGCCTGCTTTTCGGCCAGCGGCACGGTGAACGGATCCCGGCGCACGATGTTCCGATACGTGTCGACGGCGGGTTGGCAGGCAGCCAGCTCCACGCGTCGTGCCTGCACGCTCGCCGCCGCGCGTCCGGCTTCCACCGCGGCGCCGACCACCGCGGGAATACGTGCCCGATCGATACCGACCGCGGCGGCGAACCCCCAGGCGCCATCGACGAGCACGCGTACCCCGAATCCACTGTCGTGGCTCTCGCCGGCGCTGTCCAGCACGCCGTCGCGGGTCCGTATGCGCTCGACCCGTTGCTGGATGACGCGGACATCGGCATACTGCACACCGCGCGCAACCGCGGCATCCAACGCCTCCAGCGCAAACTCTTCCACGCTGGATTCTAGTAGATGCCGTGGACAGATCTACGGCTATGCCGGTCGACGATTCCCCTATGGGAAGGAGGTGACGATCGCACGCCAGGGTGGTAACGTAGAGTCATCGCGAAACGACGTCGAAAACCTGCGGATTGGATCGGACTTCGTGAAGGAGGTACTGAGACATGCCCCTGTATCTGGATGTGCACCACAAGGTCGAAGGACTGACCCGAGAAGCCGTTGAACAGGCGCATCAGGCGGATCTCGCGGTACAAGATCCCCATGGCGTCAAGTACCTTCGTTACTGGTACGACACGGCCAGCGGTCGGGTGTATTGCCTGGTCGAGGCCCCGAGCAAGGAGGCTGCCGAGGCCGTACACCGCGAAGCGCACGGTCTCGTCGCGGATGAGATCAACGAGGTGATGGAAGGAGCCTAGTCGGCCTCGCTCGAATCTGCTGCGAACTGTGGTAGAGCCTCTGCGACTCTCGCCTGGTAGGTCTGCGCACCCAATCGCTGGAATATCGCGTCGGCGCGGCGCAGATGCGTGCCGGCATCCGCCCTCGCTCCCATCCGGCCACACATGAGGCCGAGCCCGTAGAGCGCGCGTGCCTCGCCCCAGGGGTAACTGATCTCCTGCGAGCGTCGCAGGGCCTGCCTGAAGATGTGCTCCGCCTCGTCCCACCTTCCCTGCCGGCTGGCAATGACACCCTGGATACGAAGCGTCTCGATCTGCCCCACAGGTGATCTCTGCTGTGTCGCTTCCGCGTCCGCCTTGGCCGCGGCGGAGGATGCGGCCGCCGCATCCCCCACCTCCAGATACGCCCATGCCAGCGGTAGGAGGAAATTGAGATGCTCCTCCCACCCCTGGGTTTCCAGGAGCGGGTGGAGACGCGCTAGCGCTGCCTGGAAATCACCGCGCAGGATGTCTCTCTCAGCCCGCAAGCCTTCTACTTCCCGAATCACGTTATCCGCGCCCAGATGCCGGGCGACAACCAATGCCTCATCGAGATAGCGCGTAGCCTCTTCCCACTCTCCTTCGTACAGGCTCAACTCACCCAGCGCATAGAGCGGCTGCAAATACATATGCAAAGTGTCCAGGGATAAGGCGGCCCGCAGCGCGCGTTCGGCGTATTGGCGCGAGCGCTGCCAGTCTCCTAAAAGGAAGGTTATGTATGCCGCCTCGACGGCACGGTAAGAGATCTGACCCGGATCGCCCAACCGTTCGGCAATTTCGACTGCCCGGACCCTGTAGGTTAAGGCGCGGTCGAAGTTGAGCCGGCTGTGGTAGAGCGTGGCCGCAAAGTTGAGAGCCGCGCATTGCGTCGAGAAATCTTCCACGCTGTCTGCACGCGCGATTGCCCCTTCCAACACGGAGAGTGCCTCGTCGAATTGACCGTTTCGGATAAGTGAGGTGCCACGGTGCAACTCCGCCTCGGCGAGCAGGCGTTCATCACTCAACCCCTCGGCCAGTTGAAGGAGAGACTCGCTGGTGGTGTCGAAGTCGACCCACCGCCCTGCAATATTGAACAACCGGAGTAACCCGGCGTACAGGCGTGCCAGTGTGTCTGACGGTCCGCGCTCTTCGAGTGCTCGAGCGAATGGTTGCAGGCGATGTATGCCTCGCTCGACCTGGCCGGTCACGGCATCGATGAGGCCCAGTTGCGCTGCGACCCGCCCTTCCGCTTCCAGCTCGCCGGCAACCCGATACGCGCGAGCTGCCTCTTCGAGCGACGCCTGCGCTTCCCGGTACTGTCCCCGAAGTCTCTGCACACTCCCGAGTTTCTCCCTAATGGCTGCTTCTAGTTGCGCCCGATCTTCACGGCCAGGGTCGCTTTCGGATATCAGCTCGAGTGCGGTCTGGAAGTGTCGTTCCGCTTCATCGTGTGCAAAGACCGTCTCCGCCTGATCACCCGCCAACATTGCGTACTGCAGAGCCCGATCCTCGTCGTCACCCTGCAGAAAATGCCAGGCGAGTTCGCCCGCGCGACTATGGCGTTTACGCTCCGGCAAACGCTCGATAGCCTCGCCGGCGGCGAGGTGCAACCGGCGCCGTCGCCGAGGCGAGAGTTCCGCGTATAACGTCTGCTGGGTCAGGGCATGATCGAAGGCATACTCATTCCGTCTGGCCACGCGCACCAACTTCGCGCCGGCCGCCTCGGTGAGTGCGGCATCCAGCCGGTCTTCCAGCGTCGGATCCGCTCCGCCGAGTGACTTCAGATGAAAGAGATCGTCGAACGCGAAGAGTTGCCCCAGTACGCTCGCCTCCTGTAAGACCTCCTGGGTCTCGGGCGAGAGGCGGGAAGCGCGCTGCGTGATAACCGACCGAACACTTTCCGGCAGTTCGATCTCCTGCATGCCACGGCGCCGCCATTGGCCCTGCTCGCGGTAGATACCTCCGGTTTCCACCACCGCTTGCAGCACTTGCTGGGTGAAGAATGGATTACCGTCGGTATGGCGATAGACCAGGGCGGCAAAGTCGCCGCTCATCTCCATGCCCCCCAGCGTTTCCGCAATCAAAACGGTCGTTTCGTCCTGACGGAGACGCTTCACAGGGACACGGTTGACGAGTTGCTCGCGCCCCAGATCGCGCAGCACCGCTTGCAATGGATGCTGTGCGCTCACCTCGACGTCGCGATACGTGCCCAGGAGCAAGACCGCACTGGCACACGTGCTCCGGGAAAGGTGCTGCAACAGCTGCAGGGTAGCTGTGTCCGCCCACTGCAAATCGTCGAGCAGGAAGGCGATCGGCCGCAGCTCCGCAATCGCCTCCATGAAACCGCTGACGGCGCGGAAGAGTCGCTCCTGCTCTTCTGGAATATCCGAAGGGGTGGAAGCACTGGAGCCGAGTTGGTCCGGCAGCAGTCGCGCCAGGTACGGCCAGCGCTGCGCCGCCCCATTGCGCACGACGGCTGGAGCCACCCCGTGGAGCATGACGAGTGCGTCGCGGAAAGGGTAAAACGGCACCGACTGTTGCTGCTCGTAGCATCGGCCCACCGTCAGCAGGAAGCCGTAATTCTGGGCGACGAGCGTGGCCTCCTGGGCAAGTCGTGTCTTACCCACGCCCGGTTCACCGGCCAGCAGCAACAACCGCCCTTCTCCGGCTGCAACGCTACTAACCGAGGTTAGAATCTGTCGCAGCTCCTCTTCACGTCCAACCAGACCACTGGATGGAAGCGACCCCAGAAACCCTCCGATCGGCAAGCGCTGTACGGGTTCGGACGGCTGATCGGGGTCGGCAGGTTTCACCTCAATGGTGCCGGCCGCGGTGACGTGCATCACCGTGATCGAGTCGGCGAAGCCCTTCAGTTGCACGGCGCCTCGCTCGGTGTAGCGCAAACCCTCGACTTTGCCCGCGAGGTGTATCACACCCTCGCTGACCAGAACCTCGCTGGCAGCGGCCAAGCTGCAAAGCCGTGCCCCTAGATTGAGCGCTTTGCCGCGATAGCCGCCTTCCACCTGCACCGCTTCCCCCGCGTCAACCCCGATTCCCACGGCGAGCGGCAATGCGGGATCAGCCTCGCTTTCCCTCGCAAACCGCTCCTGCAGCGCGACCGCCGCCCGCAACGCTTGCCGGGCCGACGAGAAGACCGCCAGGGCCTCGTCACCCCGTAGCTCGATGACCTCGCCCCCACGCGCGGCGACTTCGTCCCGGGCCACAGACGCGAATTTGGTCGCCAGTCTTGCTGCGACCTCATCTCCTCGCTCGGCGGTGAAACGGGTGTAGCTCCGCACATCCGCAAACAGAAATGTCAGGAGTTCGCTGGCCGGCTGCTCGACCGGCGTTGAAGGTACGAGGTGCAGAGAATCCCTCCCGATCTGATCCCTCCTTCCAAGTCGGGTCCATGACGGCGGGCGTTGCCCATAGATTAGGCCCAGCCGAAGACAGTGTCAATGCCGGCCAAACTCGACCTGGGTTGCACGCATTTGCTGGACGAGGTCACGCCACATCAGTTGCCGTACTACTCGACCACCGGTGGTAATAACCAGGCCTTCCACCTCCTGCGTTCTGCTCCGATACGCCAGGAGCAGTGCAGAGACGCTGTCGTACCGCCGGTGCATGGCCAGAGACCACTCGCCTATACGAGCCGGGAGCAGGCTGGACGGGCGAGCGAGAGGTCGATATCCGTGCAGCCAGGCGGCGAGCCGTAGGTCAACCATGGCCTCGAGAGCCCAGGGGAGTTTCGCCCGGTTGTTTACCTTGGCATACCGTGACGCGTAGATGGTGAACTGGGTGGACTGGGAATTCTGCCTGGAGACGCCGAGCTGACTCCAGCCGCTTGTCCGATGAAGCTCGTCCTGGGTGCGAAGATGAAACTGGGGCCGGGTCCTGGGCCGGGGAAGACCGTCGCGGCCTCCGTGGCAGTCGCAGGTAAAGCCCCAGTCGAAGTCCATTTCCACGTTCGAGACCTGAGGCTCGAAGATGATCTGCGTGCCGGGAGGATAGAGTGCTGCGGGCAGGCGAGCATCGGCTGCTCGGGCTATAGGCATGTGGGAGCCAAGAAG
>DAINCT010000134.1:0-8576 GCA_036732245.1 Chloroflexota bacterium
CTCATGCCGAGGAAGACTGCCCGAGATGGCGGCGGTGTACGGCGAGATGAGAGAAGCGCTCAGGAGGCGCGGGCCAGAATATACGCCCGCCGACTCGGAAATTCGTACGGCTCGTAGGGACGGCGCTGCAGGCTCATCTCCACGCTAAAGCCTGACTCGGCCAGAACTGTTTCGATGGTCGCCGGCGCAAAAAACTGAAAGTCGAGGTCGACCGGCTGGTCCCACCACTCAGAGCGGTGGATGCATTCGTCTCCCACATGGAAGGCCGGCAGCAGCAGCCCGCCCGGCTTCAACACGCGGCGGAACTCCCGAAATGCCGGACCAATCTCCTCGGGACGCAGATGGATGATGGCGTAGAAGGTGACGATCGCTGCCAGCGAGTCGTCATCCAACGGCAGGTCCAACATATTGCCCTGGCGGAATTCCACCTCCGGGTGCGTAGCCCGCGCCGCGTCGACCATGCCTGCTGACAGGTCGATGCCGGTCGTAACGGCGCCATGATCGTGCAGGAACCGCGCGACGTGTCCGGGGCCACACCCGATATCCGCCATAGGTCCGCTTTCGCCGGAAAGCTCGATCAGGGTGGTCAAGAGCGCGCGATCCAGCGGCTTGTGGTCAAGCTCGCCGCGATACTGCTCGGCGTAGATCGAAGCGACCCGATCGTAACTGGCAGCGGTTTGTTCGTGGGAGTCGGCCACACAATCCTCCTCCTGATCGTGATGTATCTGACCTCGTATGGGTGAAACGATGACTGGAGTCCTGACTGTACAGGTTTTCCCGGTCCCTACGTATTCTCTTCCTCAGTGTTGTAGTGAAATAGAAGCAGTAGCCTTAGGTGCAGTGGATATGTCGAAAACGGGCGTACGCCCTTGCTAGGAGCCAAATTGGACGTTCAAACTTCGCGCCCGGAAATGCGCAGAACGTGTTGAAATGATGAGAAGTTGGCCGCTCCGCCCGCTGCAGCACGAGTGGGACGCCGGTTTGAACGAGCTTATCAACGGCTTTCAACACGGTTTTGAACAATGGCTCGCTCGATGGCGCGAACCACCTCGTCGACGGTAATCGCCTTCAGGCAGGTGGGATCGTCGCACACTCGCATGCCCGTATCTGGCCGGCTGGTCGCTTTGCAATGACGAAGGACAGTGGTCTCTCCCAATGGCTTCCACGTCGTGGGATCGGTAGGACCGAACAATGCGACGGTGGGAGTGCCCACTGCACCGGCCAGGTGCGTCACGCCGGAATCATTTCCCAGATAGCACGGTGCCAGTGAAAGGATCGCGCCCAGGCGGCGGATCGGCATCGGTGGTAGTACCGAAAACGGCTCAGTGGCATGACGCTGGACCGCGGCGACCGCCTCGCCGTCCGCCGGTCCCTCGACGAGCGAGACGCGGAGGCCGCGCCGCAGCAGTTCCATGCCGGTGTTGGCGAAGCGGGCCGCCGGCCAGCGTTTCCACACCGCGCCGGCGCCGGGATGGATGAGAACGGCGCCGTTCAGCCCTAACTCCGCGAGGAGCTTCCTTCCCTCTTGCAACTCGGCCTCACAGTACAGAAGCCGCCAGGTCTCCAGATCGAACGCGGACCCGGGCTCGCGGTGCCCTTCGACCAGAAGGTCGTCCAGTGACTGCAGGAGCCAACGGGCGGCGTGAACGCCCGGCGGTGGAGTCGGCGGTGCGTGAACAACGCGGCGCACCCCGATCGTGCGGAGCGCCGAAGTCGGGTCCTGGCCGGTCCACGCGACGACCAGATCGGATGAACCCAACGTGCGCTGCGGGGGTTCCGTGGGGCTGTTGGTCAACAACCCCGCCATGGCGGCGGCATCGATCGACTGTATCTGGTCCACCAGCTCGCCCGCCACCGCCCAATGCGCGGGATACCCGACCGCTCGTAGATGAGCCTCCGAGAAGGCGGCACGGAGCAGAGAGACCGCCGGCAACGCCAGCACCACATCTCCCAGCGCTCCGGCACGGATCACGGTGAGCTCATTCATCGCGCCAGGCATCAGGTAACGTGTTGCGTCTTATGTCGAGTGCTCCTTCCTTTCCAGACCAAACGGGCTCGCATGGAAGTACTCTGAAGGGTATAGGATTCGATTTGAGGTGTGCATTCCATGAAACTCTTGCTCGAGGTGGTCATCTCCTGGCTCTTACACCCGGTGGCCGTCGTCCTGACCTGGATCAATCTCGCCGGGCGGAGCGATTTGAAACGGAGCCAAAAGCTGATCTGGGCCGTGGTCTGCCTGGTATGGGGCATCGGTCCCACGCTCTATATCCTGGTCGGTGGAGGGGCCCTCTGGTAGCGTGCACACTGCTACTTGCAGGCATGAGACGGGAACGGTAGGCTGAGTGCAAGAGGGTGATCTACGCCCGGGGGGCGAAGCGAAAGTGGTGGGTTGACGGTGGAAGCGGCAGACTTGCTCACTCGATCCAGAATCGAGAACGAGGTTTTGAGCGAGATGGCAGGCTTGACCTCCACCGGTCACCCGTATGATGACCTGGTTCATGGGTTACTCGATCTGATCGAGCACGTCGTCTCGAGCCCGTTCCTCGGCGTCTCGATCCGCGAGCTGGAAGGGGTGTCCCACTACGTGCGCCTCGGCCGCGAGGCGGAGCGCTCCTGGGGTGAGGGAGTCGCCGCGGGAGTGGCGAAGACGTTGGATCCGATCTTACAGTCGGGGTCCCAGGCAGTGGCAGGGATGCAACACCACAGCCTCTCGGCTCCCGCCGCCTGGATCATGACCTTCACCGCCAGTAGCCGCTCCGGTCGAATGGGCTCGTTGGTGATTGCCGCCCAGGCCCCTCTCACGCTGGCACCGACCGAGGAGCAACTCATGCGCCGGTTGGTGCAGCAAACGCTGCTCGTGCTGGATCACGCACTCCTGCTGGAGACGATCGAGCAGCTGGAAGTCGAAGATCAACTCACCGGTGTAATCAACCAACATCGGCTGCTCGAGATCCTCGAATACGAAATGCGCCGCCATCGGTTCACCGGTAAATGGCTCGCGCTCTCCATGATCGATGTGGAGGGTCTGGACAGTATCAACCGCAGCTACGGCCGGCGCTACGGGAACCACATCCTGCAAAAGCTGGCAGGCATGCTGCAGTCGAGCGTCCGTCCCATCGACGTCGTGGCCCGTCATGGGCACGACGAGTTTGCCGTGGTGTTACCGGAGATGACCGAGGAGGACGGCCGCCGTCTGGTCGAACAGCTACACGAACGCTTCGGGGCCATGGAATTCGCGGGCGGAGAGGTTCGGCTGACAGCCGGCACAGCACACGTGAAGCCGGATGAGACGCTGACGGCGGAAGCGTTCCTGCGTCGCGGCGAACAGGCGCTGCACGAGGCCAAACGCTACGAGCGTGGCTGGAGCACCATGTGGGAATCGGGCGCCCGGCTACTCCCCCGCTCCTAGGAAGACCGTGTCGCCCAGGGCCACCCTGACCGGATCCCCGGCATAGTGCGCATAGAATCCGCGCCTACCGTCGCGCAGAAAGGCAAGGGCCTCGGTCACCGCACGATCGGATCGCGAGTCGGGCGGATAGTGGATCGTAAAGCGGGTGAACTCGACACACGGCTCGGCCACCCGTATCTGCTCGAGGCGCGCGGTGTCACCAGCGGCGGTTTGGATGATGATCCCGCCGTCCACATCCTCCGGTGTGACTGCTTCGTCGGTCTCCACCAGAATGCTCTCGCCTGCAATACCATCCGTCAGATGCTCACCGAAGTGCTCGCGCATGGCCCGGTAATGGTCGGTGAAGAGGATGCAGATGTCGTTCGCGCCGAGATTCTTGCCCGCGGGATGATCGCGGTGATGGACATCGGGCACGGCCGCGCCGCTTTCGTCAATGCCGGTCACGCCGCCCTCATTGAGGGTAATCGCGGGCACGGCGCGGATGGGAGATGGATCGTAGGATCGCCCCTGCGTCGGTCCGACCTTGAGACTCGATTGCTGCACTTGCAGGCGTACGACGGTTCCGAGGCGTTTCATGGATGTGGGTGTCTCCTTTGAATCGGTGCGCCACGCCCGCGCAGTGGCCGGCGTATCGCCAAAGACAATGTACCAGGATGAGGCGGGAGTATCATACGGGCAGGTTGTGGTGGGGCCCTTAATGTGCAGATTCGGCCGGTCTGATTCGACCGAGTCCGGTCCTTCCTAATAAAAGGAGGCGGGGATGCGAGCCGTGCGCCTGGATGCCGTGCGGGATGTGAGCATCCGAGAGGCCGAATCACGTGAACCCGGGCCTGATGAAGTTGTGCTGCGGGTCGAAGCCTGTGGAATATGCGGCACCGATCGCCATATGGTGCAGGGCGAATATCCGGCCGGCCTGCCGGTTACCCTGGGACACGAGTTCGCCGGCACCGTGATTGGCGGTGGGGCCGAGGCCGGGTCGGTCACCGGCACCCGCGTGGCGGTCGACCCCAACATCTCGTGTGGCCGGTGTCGCGCCTGCCGGCGCGGAGATGTCGCGCTCTGTCCGAACCGTGTGGCCCTGGGGGTAGATCTGGATGGCGGTCTGGCCGAGTACGCCATCGTGCCGGTAAGTCAGGTGTACCCGCTGCCTCCGGGCGTGCCTGCCACCTATGGCGCGTTGTGCGAGCCGCTGGCCTGTTGCCTCCGAGCGCTGGATCTGGCCTCGATCGCTCCCGGCATGAGCGTCGCCGTGTTGGGCGGTGGCGTCATCGGACAGCTCATGGTCCAGCTCGCCCGACTGGCCGGGGCCGGTACCGTCGTGCTGGCCACCCGTCAGGCTGGTCGTCGTGCCCTGGCGGAGCAACTGGGGGCGACGGCGACCGTCGATCCACGCGCAGTGGACACCGTGACGGCGATTGGCGGACCGGGCGGCATCGTGCCGGGTGGCGTCGATCTGGTGCTGGAGTGCGCCGGGACGATCACCACCTTCGAGCAAGGTGTGGCGCTGGCCCGACGTGGCGGCACGGTGATGATCTTCGGTGTGGCGCCGCAGGAGGAACGGGCCTCGATCAGTCCCTTTGAGATATTCGCGCGCGAGCTCCGCATCATGGGGTCGTATCTCAATCCGCTGACGCACGGCCGCGCCGTCGAGCTGGTGGCCGGCGGGGCGCTGTCCCTCGAGCCGCTCATCACCCACCGGCTCTCGCTCTCCGAGGTCCCGGCGATGCTGCTGGCGCCGCCGGCGGCGGGCGAAGTCAAAGCGATGATGGTCGCCTCCTGAGCTCACGCATCCTGCAAGGCGGACAGGCGATCGAAGATGGAACCACGCTCCAGGGCGTCGTATAGGTCGTTAAAAATGCCATAGAGTTCCGTATAGAACTCGTGGCGCCCGGGATCGGGCCGGGACTCCGATTGGACTGCCACCATGTCATCCACCTGCGAAAAGTCCTTCCAGATACCAATACCCACACCACCTGCGACCGCGGCGCCCATGGACGTTGCCTCCTCCAGGAGCGCCAGGCGCAAGACGGGCACACCGAAAATATCGGCCATGATGGCGTTCCACTCACTGCTCCGTGCGCCGCCTCCGATCACGCGCAGGCCATCGACCCGTGCACCCTGACGCAGAAACGCGTCCAGAATCACCCGCAGGTTCAGCGTGATGCCCTCCATTACGGCGCGTAGCAGATCAGGTGGCCGGTGGCGGATCGTCAATCCCACAAAGGCGCCGCGCGCCGCGGGATTCCAGCGGGGGCTTCGTTCGCCCAGGAGATACGGAAGAAACAGGAGGCCGCGTGCCCCGGGAGGGGACTGCATCACCTCCTTATTCATGATTTCGTACGGTGAAATGCCGAGGTTTGACGCCACTCGGCTCTCGGGTGCGGCCAGTTGGTCGCGTGCCCACTGATACGAACTACCGGCGGCCTGCATGGTGCCCGTGGGCGTAAAGAGTCCCGGCAGCAGGTGCGCCCAGGTGAAGGTGCGCATCTCCGGATCGAGAATCGGCGTATCCGTGGCGACGCCGATCCAGGACGACGAGCCAATGTAGTTATAGGCCACGCCCGCGCGAATAACGCCGGCCCCCGTAGCGGCACACGAGCCGTCACCGCCACCCAGCACGACGGGCGTTCCGGCGGCGAGACCAGTCTCCTCGGCCACGATCGGCTGCACTTCGCCGACCACATCGGTCGAACGCCGGATGTCGGGCAATTTCTCACGTGGGATGTCGAAGGCCGCGAGCAGTTCGTCCGACCAGTGCCCTCCTTCGAGATCGAAGAGATTGGTGCCGGATGCGTCGGAAGGATCGGTCACGAATGCACCGGTCAGTCGTGCAACCAGAAAATCCTTAGCATGCACGAACTTATACGTGCGGTTGTACGCTTCCGGCTCGTTGTCCTTGAGCCAGAGTATCTTGCCGGCGGAATACGAGGCACTCAAACGATGCCCGGTGATCGTATAGACCCGCCGGGGATCGATACGTGCGGCGACCCGATCGATCTGTGCCACGGAGCGTTGGTCTGCCCAGATCAGCGCATCCCGCGTCGGTTGACCCTGCGCATCCACCGGGACGGCGCCCATCATTTGCCCACTGAAAACGATGCATGCGACGTCAGTATTCGAGATACCCGACTCGTGCAGCAACTGCCGCGTCGAGCCGCACAGCGACTGCCACCAGTCGCGCGGATTCTGCTCGGCCCAACCCTGGTGCTTGTAAGCAGTCTCGTAAGGAGCAAAGGCGCTCCCCACCAGTGTTCCCTCTTCGTCGTAAACCGTCGCCTTATTGCCGGTCGTGCCTACGTCGTGCGCCAGGATGTACCGCATCACGTCACCCCTTTCGGGCCACTAGTGGGCAAAGGTGGACGGGCAAATGCCGCGGCATGGGCCAGCTCTGTCATCTCGCTTGCGGTAATTGGACGCTCGAAGACCTCTTCCATTACCGCCGTCCAGCCAAAAATGAAGTAGGCCCAGCCGTCTTCCACCCGCAGGTCTCGCTCCGCTCGTTGCTCCCAGGCCTGGTACAGAAACCGCAGTTCGCCGCGATAATTGAGTTCCCACGCAATTCCGCCCCGTGGAAAACGCACGGCATCGCTCACCGGGGAACCGGGCCGATCCTTGCCCATCCCCGTCGCATTCACCACGATTGAATGGTCCGGCAGGCGGGCGACGAGTTCATTCCCCAACAGTGGATCACCGCCGTGGATGTACTCGACCTGCACGCCACTTTCCAGCCGGCGATGCAAGGCCTCCAGCCTCATCAGACGTTCCGGGTCGAGATCGGTGACCGTAATGTGGCCTGGTCGATCCTCCGCTCCACGCTGGGTCAGCAGGTACAGCGTAATGGCAGTGCCGGCGCCACCCGCGCCGAAGCAGAGAACCTCGCCGCCCGTCTGGCTAAAGTAGGCCGGATCGAGGATCTCTTCGAGCGCTCGCCCGGCGGAAACCGGATCCTTGGCCCAGCCCAGCAGCCTGCCGTCGCGTCGCGCGATGCAGGAGACTTCCCCCAGCAGTTGCGCGACCTCGTCGACCTCGTCGAATAGATCCCGTGCAGCATGGTAGAGATCGATTTTGTGGGTGGTAACCAGCGCCCCCACCACGTCTGGGTCATGCTTTAACCAGGCCACCGTTTCTCGGTACTGCTCGGGCGGAGCGTGGATGGGCAGATCTCGTCCGACCAACTCGACCTTCGGATCAAGCGCGAGCGCATCTCGCCAGCGTGGAAAGATGCGCATCATCGACGATTCCCCGGTGGTGACGCCGACGAAGACGAAGCGGCGCGTCACTGGTCAGCCTGCCTGCGCCTGGAGCGAGGCACGGGCTGACCTGGTAGCTTCGGCAAACTGTTTCGCCCGTCGGGTTATTTCATCCCAATCTCCCGCCTGGATGGCCGTACGCGGCACGAGCTCCCCGCCGGCGCCGACCGCCAATGCGCCGGCGGCAAACCAGGTGTGGATATTCGATGCATCAACGCCACCGGTGGGTATGACCTGCAATTCGGGAAATGGACCTCGCAGCGCCCGGAGATGGGCCGGGCCGCCGGTGGATGCGGGAAAGAGCTTGACTGCCTGGGCACCGGCGTCGAGCGCCTGACCGACTTCGGACGGCGTAAAGACACCTGGCGCGAAAGGGAGCCCGGAAGCAAGCATCGCCGCGAGCACGTCGGAGCGGAGGTGTGCGGTAACCATGAAGTCCACACCTGCCCCAACCGCGGCCTCCACCTGTGCCACCTCGCGGATCGTGCCGGCGCCCAGAAGCACCTCTCGTCCATGGCGCGCTCGCACCTCCGCCAGCGCCCCGGCGGCGCCTGGTGTCGTGAACGTGAGCTCGATGGCCCACACACCGCCGGCGAGGAGTGCATCCGCTACCCGTACCGCCTGTTCTGCCTGGTCGGCGCGCACCACGGCGATGAGGCCGGCCTCGTGGACGCGCTGAAAGCCGGCAGGCACGCTCATGCGTTGGCCCTCGACGGTAGTGGCACGGCGAATCGTGGGGATTCGCCGGACAGCACAGCCAGCAATTCGCGCACTGCGGTTCGCCCCATGGCGGAGGTCGACTCGGCTGTGCGCGCGCCGATGTGGGGGGTGACGATGACATCCGGACGATGGAGCAACGGATGATTGCTGTCCGGCGGCTCCTGCTGCAGTGTATCCAGCGCAGCGCCTCGCAGGTG
>DAINCT010000135.1:0-8534 GCA_036732245.1 Chloroflexota bacterium
TCTGATCGCCACATTCGTCGGAACGTCCTATGCCATTGGCGCACCACGGGTTGATGCGAAATCGTCGGCGGCATCACAGCACACGTACTATGGCATCGCTAACATTCAGCAGGGTGCTCCGCTCAACTTCTTCAGTCCCGCCGGCATGGGAGGACAGTGGGGGCCTGACATCACCATGGCGCAGTTGGGGGACTGGCGCTTCGGCAGCAACATGTTCAATTTCATTCCGGTTATTGCCAAAACGTGGAAAACATCGAAGAATGGAAAACAGGTCACCGTCTTGATCAACCCCAAGGCGAAATGGTCAAACGGTAAGCCAATCACAGCACGCGATCTGTATGTGACAGCGCAGATCGGGCAGATTCGTGGGACGGTCGAGGCATATGGCCTGGCCAACCCGATCACAATCGTCAATTCTCACGAGGTGATCTATAAGCAGCTGTCTACCAGCAATTACAACCTCTTCCTGCGACAGATGCTTTTCCAGACGATTGCACCGGCCGCGCAGTATGCATCGTTGCTCCCCGCTGACATAAACACCACCATCAAAGATTCGCAGTACACCGGCAGCGACCCGGCCTTGCAAGCAAAGGCGAAGACTGCCCTCACCACACTTTCCGGGCTGGCCAAAAAGATCGAGGCGTTTAACCCACCTCAGAATCTCTCAGACGGACCGTACAAGATTCAGGATGTGAGCCCGAGCGAAATCGTCCTCGTCAAGAACAATGACTACGCCCTGGCGAACAAGATCCGCATTAACAAGCTGGTGCTTCGCAACGACAACGACGACAATCAGACCATCTGGAACATGACGCTTGCAGGACAGACGTATCAGATGACGTCCGGTGGCATGACTCCTCAGTTGATCAACCAGATGAAACATGTGAGCGGCAACGTCTTCTACAAAACGTCCTCGACTGCATCCCTGCAGTTGGTCTTCAACGAGAACGTTGCGCCGTATAACAATGTGAAAGTCCGCCAGGCTCTGGCCTATATCATCGACCGAAAGCCGGTGTGGAGAGTGGCGGCGCTGGTTGCCGGCTCTCAGTCGACGACCATCACCGGAGGCGTGGATGCCAACGCCAAGGCGTATCTGACGAAGGCTCAGCTGAACGCTTTAAATCCGTATAAAAAGAATCTCAAAACTGCTGCAAAGCTCCTCAAGCAGGCCGGCATGACTCAGAAGGGCAACAAGTGGTACCTGTCCGATGGCTCGCAGTGGACCATGACGCTGTACACGGTTGCAGGGTTCAATGACGTCATCGAGGCTTTTCAGAATATTGCGAACCAGCTTTCCAGCTTCGGCATCGACGCACAGCCGCAACTGGTTCCCACCTACGCACAGTACCTGCAAGATCTGCCCAACCAGAAGTACGCGGTGGGCTTTTGGATCGGCACGTCTCCCATTCCATACAACTTCCTGGCCCGTCTCTATGGCGGTCCCGATGGCTACAACGTCGAGAACGGCCAGCTGGTCCACTACACCGCCGCCGACAAGGGCAAGGGCAACTGGCTGAACTTCCCGACGAGCGTCAAGGTGAAGGGGTATGGGAATGTCAAGGTTGGTCCGTTGACCTACCAGCTAAGCCAGACGCGCAATCCTGCCACGATCCGCAAGATCGTTCAGGAACTGATGATCACGACCAATCAGTACGTGCCCGAGATCACGATGTGGGACGTGATCCAGACCGGGTTCGTCAATCAGCAGTACTTCACGAACTATCCGATCAAGAATGTGTCAGTGATGCGGTCGTGCTACGGTGATTACCCGCCAATCGGCTGTTGGCAGAACTTCGGGTACCTCCAGCCGAAATAGGAGCGCAACGAACTCGAGCCGGCTACGATAATAGAGGGACCACAGCGGGACAAGTCCCGCTGTGGTCAGGCTCCGTCGGAGGGCTGCCATGAAAGGGTTCCTGCTGCGGTTGGGGCGCAAGCTCCTGGCCGGAATCGTCATGATTTGGGTCGTTGCTACCTTTACCTTCTTTCTCATTCGCCTGATTCCTGGGGACCCTGCCGCTGCGCAGGTCGAGACTCTCATTCAGCAAGGCTACTCGCAGGAGCAAGCCAAGGCTGCAGCAGGCAACATGTACGGGTTTGTCGCCAGCGATCCCTTGCCTATCCAGTACAAGGACTATATCTCACGCCTGGCCCATTTCGACCTGGGGCAGTCCACCTTCTATGCGACCGGGGAGCCGGTGTCCCGTCTCATCATGACGGCGCTGCCATGGACAATCTTTTTGGTCAGTATGGGCATCCTGGTGACATTTGCCATTGGGGTGATTGGCGGAGTGATCGCCGCCATGAAACGCGACTCCTGGGTCGGCGGCTCCATTACCCTGCTGGGGTCCATCCTGCATGGCATCCCGCAGTTCATGCTTGCCCTGGTGCTGGTGTTCTTCTTTTACGTTCGCACGCACGTTGTGACGACCCTGGGGCCGTATGACGTGGAGCAAGTCAGCCCCGGAGTTAGTCTCGGCTACATCGGCAACCTCGCCGAGCATGCCATCCTGCCGGTAGCCGCGCTTGCCATCTCCGGCTTCGGCTTCTGGGCTCTGGCCATGAAGTCGAGCGTTATCACGACCTTGGGCGACGACTTCATCCTGGCCTCCGAGCTTCGCGGTATCAAACCCTCGATCCGCTTCCGCTACATCGCGCGGAATGCGTTCCTCCCCCTGTTCACGGTCCTGGCGATTTCCCTTGGCTTCGCCTTTGGCGGGGTGATCTTCATTGAACTGATCTTCGTGTACCCGGGCATCGGCAAGATGCTGATCGCTAGCGTCGGGCAGCACGACTTCCCGCTCATGCAGGCTTGCTTCCTTATCATTACCGCCGCCGTCATCGTGTCCAACATCCTGGCAGACCTTTTATACGCTGTAATCGATCCCCGGATTCGGCCGGAGAAGTAAGCGCTATGGAAGCCATACTCTCCGAGGAGCCACAGGCACTAACCACCAAGGAACTCGTCCCGGCGCCCGCCGGACGGGGGCAGCGAGGGCAGTCCTTTTGGGCCATCGCCTGGAGCGTTCTCAGACGCAGGCCGACCGGTATGCTTGGCCTCTTGATAATCCTAATCTTCACCGTTCTGGCCATAATCGGCCCCTACATCTACCCCTCCCCTCTGCCAACTGACACAAATAGCATTCTGGCCCCTCCGTCGCGCGCGCATGTGCTGGGGACGGACTTCGAAGGAACCGACGTACTGGCCCTGATTGTGGTCGGCACAAGGTACGTCATTCTGTCGGCGGCACTGGCGGGCTTCTTCATCGTCGTTTTCGGGACAGTCCTCGGTCTTATCTCCGGCTACTTCCTGGGATGGACCGATACCGTGCTCATGCGCATTACGGACTTCGTCCTCACCATTCCGGGCTTCCCGCTGCTCATCGTCCTGGCCACCGTCTGGAAATTCGGCGATCCGCTTTCGATGGGCTTCGTCCTCGGCATCGTCGGGTGGGGCGCACTGGCTCGTGCCATTCGATCGCAGGTTCTGTCGCTACGGGAACGAACCTTTATCGAGGCGGCGCGAGGGTTGGGGTTCTCGTCGTTCCACATCATCACACGGGAGGTCATGCCCAATATCGCGCCCTATATCGGTATGAAGTTCTTGCTCGGCGTCACCGGTGCTATGTATGCACAGGTGGGTCTCTTCTTCCTCGGCGTCGTTCCCTTCTCGGTCTCAAACTGGGGCGTTATGATCAACTTCGCCTACAGCCAGGCCGGCGCAATGTACTCATCCAATGCGCTCATGTACCTTCTGGCTCCCCTGGCCTGCATCCTTCTGGTCACCCTGGGAGTCGTCCTGTTCCTGGACGCAGCTGATGAGATGCTCAATCCCCGTCTAAGGCGGGGCTAGGCAGTGACTTCCAGGGTGGCGAATGCCGGGTCGATCACCGGCGCCTCCTGTGCCATCCGCGATCTGACCGTGTCATACCGGGTGGGAGGCCAGGAGTATCCGGCGGTGCGCGATGTCCAGCTCGACGTACCGGCCGGCGAGGTTACCGCGGTCATCGGAGAGTCTGGCTCCGGCAAAACCACTCTGGCGATGGCCATGCTCAATGCGGTCCAGCCCCCCGGGCGCATCGTCAGTGGGACCGTGACGTACGAGAACGTCGGCGACATCCTAGCCCTGCGTACCCGGCGACTGCGCCAGGTCCGTGGGGACCATGTCAGCATGGTGTTCCAGACGGCTCAGAACTCCCTCAATCCGTTGAAGCGCGTCGGGTCACAGGTGCTCGACCTGGCACGTTCCCATGGGCACAAGGACACGAGGGGTGTGCTCCGGGAGGCCGCCGAGCTATGCGCCAAGATGTCCCTCAATGCGGATCGTGTACTGAGCTCCTATGAGCACGAGCTCTCCGGTGGTATGCGCCAGCGTGTCGGCATCATGCTGGCACTCGTTTTGCACCCGACAGTCGTGCTGCTCGACGAGCCGACGACTGCGCTCGATGTTCTATCGCAATCCGAGGTACTTCAGATTCTGCGCGACCTGCAGCGCGAGCGGCGTTTTAGCGCGGTGCTGATTACCCACGACATGGGGGTGGTTGCGGAGCTGGCGGACCGTGTGGCCGTGATGTACGCGGGCCGGGTGGTCGAGCGCGGGCGCACGCAGCAGGTTTTGATGGACCCGATGCATCCCTATACGCGCGCTCTGATCGCCTCCATTCCGCGTCTCACCGGCGATCCCTCCGACGCCCATGCCCTACCTGGTCTGCCGCCCGCGCTGACGACCATCCCCTTGCAGGGCTGCGTCTTCCGGGCTCGCTGCGCGTACCATCCACCCATCGCCGATACCGAAGTACCGGTACTGCAGAACATGGGTGGCGATCATTGGGTAGCATGTCATCTCGCGGGACACCTTGATGATCGAGGCAGTTAACGTTACGAAGACCTTCGCCGCTCGCGGGGGAGGTCTTCTCCCCGGTGAAGTGGTCAGGGCGTTGCGCGGAGTGAGCGTCAGCGTGCCCGACTCCAGCGCGCTCGCTCTCATTGGTGAATCCGGCTGCGGCAAGACAACCCTGGGGCGTATCCTGTGCGGGTTGGAACCGTACGACGGAGGAGATCTCATCTTCGACGGCGTTTCAATGAACAGCCTTCCGGCGAAGGAGCGGAACTCCCAATTTCGAAAGGCCCAGCTCATCCATCAGGATCCGTATGCGGCCCTCAATCCAGTACGGACAGTGGGCAAAACAGTTACCGATCCCTTAAAACTGCGGGCCAAGCAGATCGGCAAAAATGATTCCTGGGTCAACGAGCGCGCACATGAGCTCCTGGGGCTGGTAGGGCTGGACCCAGAGGAAGTGCTTTCCAAGTACCCCCACAACCTATCTGGTGGACAGCGCCAGCGCGTGGTCATTGCACGGGCTCTGACCGTGGATCCCGAGACCCTGGTAGCCGACGAGGCGGTCTCGATGATTGATGTCTCGCTACGCCTCGGAATCCTCAAGCTCCTGAGCGACCTACGCGAGCGCCTCGGGATCGCCGTCGTTTTCATCACACACGACGTGGCAGCGGGCCGCTACGCAGCTCAGGGCGGCACCATGGCCGTCATCTACCGTGGAGAAATCTTGGAGTACGGACCCATCGACGAGGTCATTCAGTTTCCCGTCAATCCATACACCCAGTCGCTGCTGAGCGCCGTGCCCGTGCTAACAGGATTGGAGCAGCCGGGGCCCGACCGATTTACGCCCAAGCAGGCGA
Organism: Chloroflexota bacterium; assembly: GCA_036732245.1. GTDB lineage: Bacteria > Chloroflexota > UBA5177 > UBA5177 > UBA5177 > JANWJD01. Next base: position 5,698 of record DAINCT010000135.1, read on the forward strand.
TGGATACTGACAGAGCCGAGTCGGGCTGTCTCTTCCACGGGCGTTGCCCATTTGCCACTGATACATGCCGCGTGGAGCATCCAGAACTCCTGCCCATGAAAGGAAAGGAACGCCTGAGTCGCTGCCATTACTCAACCACGCGGCGAGTGGTTGCCACGCCCACACAAGCAGGTGGCGGGGCCGTGACCCAGTGACCTATGATGCCCCCATGCGCCGTCACCGGGAGTTGGCCCTCAATCGTCCGATCTCACGCCGCGGGTTCCTAGAAAGTTCCGTACTGGGTGCGGGAGCGTTATTGGGTGCTGGCAGCCCCCTCTTCTCCACCAAACCTGCGCTCGCAGCAGCGCCCCTTCCACAAACCCTTCATCAAAAGGTAGCGCAACTCTTCATCATCAGTTTTCAAGGCCTGTCCGCCGGCCACGAGATTCTCTCCTTGCTCGATAGCTATACGTTTGGAGGCGTGGTCCTGTACGCCGACAATTGTCATTCGGCGATACAGATCCGTACCATGTTGGCCGAGCTGCAGGCGGTGGCTCACTATCCTCTCCTGGTCTGTACCGATCAAGAGGGTGGAAGCGTGGTCCGGATCCGCGACGGCGCGCCGGGCTTCCCCTGGGAGGCGACGTACGGCCTCATTGGTTCCACCGACCGGGTGTACCAGGATGCCACAATCACCGCGCGCGATCTGCGCAGCCTGGGACTCACCATGAACCTCGCCCCTGTGATCGATGTACTGAGCAATCACAACAGCCCAATTGGCCGGCGTTCCTATGGATCCGATCCGAACCTGACCGCTCGGCTCAGTACGGCAGCCATTCGAGGCTACCAGCAGCACGGTATGGCATCGACCGCCAAACACTTCGTGGGCCTCGGCCATACGTCGATTGACTCGCATCGCGCTCTCCCTACGGTGACGCTCACACTGGCGCAACTGGAAGCGAGGGACTTTATACCCTTCCGTGCAGCTATTGCCGTGGGCGTCTCCTCGGTGATGGTCGCCCACGTCGCTTTGCCGGCAGTTGACCCGGTCTATCGTCCCGCTTCTCTCTCACCCGTTGTAATAGAGGGGGTATTGCGTACGCGGCTCGGCTTTAGGGGCGTCATCATGACTGATAGCCTCATCATGGGGGCGCTTCCTAAGGGGCACGAAGCGGAAGCGGCCGAACGTGCCTTCGCGGCGGGCGCCGATATCCTCCTCATTGGCGGAAAGAATCATATCCCCTCGGCGCTGATCGAAGAATCGGTCGAGCGCGTGGTGGCGGCGATATCGACCGGACGCATCCCGCAGAGCCGACTTGACAGTGCCTTGGGACGGGTTCTCGCGCTCAAGCAGCGATACCCTCCAGCCATTCTGCCCGTGCAATGACCAATACGCCGCTCGGACCCTGTGCGGGGATACTGTAGCGCCGGCTGCCAGCTTGTTTATTCGGCCGAGTCGTTCAATAAAGTAAGAACGCCTCGCGCTCGATCCGAAACTCTGCCTCGTCCGACTCCCAGTCCTCGGCGATCTCAGTGGGAGTCACGCCGCGTGTGAGGCGCTCACGCCACGACGCAGTACCCGCCAGAGCATCGAAGTGACCGGGTAGGAAGGCGAATTCTTGGTGAGTAGCCAGAGCCGCCACGAGCGCCAGCCCGGCGCGTACGGGGTGGAACTTGCTGCGGTGGTTCACAGTGAGACGCACACCGTGGCACATCTGACCGGCCCACTTGCTCGATTGAGGCGTGAAGCCGATTGGCTCGACCGCAACCTCGGTGAAGGCGTCATCGGATCGGAGTGCCGCCGCCAGCGACCCACCATCCAGAAATGGCGCTCCGATCGTTCTGAAAGGCGCCTCCGTGCCGCGCCCTTCCGAGATATTCGTCCCCTCGATCAAGCACGTGCCGGGATAGATCTCCGCCGTTTCGGCGCTGCTCATAGCGGGAGACGGCGGTGCCCAGGGAAGTCCCGTGTGGGCCCAGGCTATATCACGCCGCCAGCCTTCCGTCGCCAGGACGACCACGTCGACGTCCAGGTTCAGAGCGTGTCGATTCCAGAGGGCAAGCTCTCCCAGGGTCAGGCCATGCCGCACGGGTACAGAGGAGGCGCAGACGGCAGAGTCGTAGCCTGCGTCGGGTCTGCTGCCCTCGATCGTTACGCCATCCAGTGGATTGGGACGATCGAGACAGTACACGGGCTTGGTATGTTGAGTGGCGAGTTTCAACGCCTCGCGGACCGTCCAGCCGTACGTGTAGTACCGGCAGCCTACATCCGGAAGATCGACGACCACGACGTCGATCGCTTCAAGCGCGCGTTCGACTGGTGCCAGATCGGCGCCATACAGGCTGAGCACAGGAGTATCACCCATCAGGGAATGACCAACCGGTGCGCCTGCCGCCGCGTCCACGGTTAAGCCATGCTCCGGCGTCAAGAGTAACGCGACTCGGTACCCGAGTTCGAGCAGCACTGTCCCGGTCCATTCTCCAACCGTGCTTAGGGCGGCCCGATTGGTCAGGAGTCCGAGTCGAGCGGAGCGTGGTAGCTCGACCACGCCCCGCACCAGACGATCGATCCCGTTGGTAACTGGTAGTTCCATGCGTACCTCCTAGCCTGAGCGGAGGGCCAAAATTCCGGCGATACGGCCCGCGCACCATCACCTTCTATCATGGCTGAGATTGGAAGATGACGAGTTCGCGAACTGGGGAGTGGCGTATGCGCTGTGTACTGGGCGTCGGCGGTGGAAACTCCAAGACACTCGCGGTGGTCACCGATGAACGAGGGACGATCCTCGGAATCGGGCGGTCGGGAAACAGTAACCATCAGGGTACCGGGCTTGAGGCAGCCGTAGGCGCGGTGGACG
>DAINCT010000136.1:0-8499 GCA_036732245.1 Chloroflexota bacterium
AAGGTGCGCGTGGTGCCAAAGACGACAATTCTGTGCCCATACCGCCCTCGTCACCCACATACCACTAATTCATCCAAAATTCATGTTGCATTCATCGGAGCTTCATGGTAAATTAACCCTACAACTGAATAGCGAGAGGCCAGCACGCAAAGCAACCTTTCGTCAAACTGCGAAACGCCCGTGTTCATCTCGGGCGTTTTTCTATGGCTATAACCCGGCGCGCGTACACTAGGGGACACACGGCTCGCGGCACTGCCGACGCCGTTTCGAAGGACTATATAAGGAGGTCCGAGCCTTGGCCGGTGATTCATCGTTTGACATCGTCTCCGATTTTGACCGGCAGGAATTGGTCAACGCCGTCGATCAGACGCATCGTGAAATGCTGCAGCGGTACGATCTGAAGAGCGCGGGTGGCACGATCGAGCTGGAGAAAGACGCCATCGTGATCACCGCTCCCAGCGATATGACGCTCCGCTCCATCGTGGATGTGCTCGAGTCGAAAATGGTCCGCCGTAGCCTGGATCTCAAAATTCTGTCACTGGGACAGATCGAGCCCGCCAGCGGCGGCAATGTGCGACAGCGCATCTCGCTCAAGCGCGGCATCGATCAGGAACTGGCAAAGGAAATCTCGAAGCTGGTGCGCGACACGGTGCCCAAGGCAAAAGCCCAGATCCAGGGCGACGCAGTGCGCGTCAGCAGCAAGAGTCGAGACGATCTGCAGCGCGTGATTGCGGCCGTGAAAGATCGCAATTACGATCTCCCACTCCAGTTCCAGAACTACCGCTAACTCTCTGTAGCCGACGGTAACGTCGTCTTGCCGCCACCGCTTCGGCCTCTCCGGCGTGTGGCAGAATGGGAGACAGGAGCCGGTGGTCTCCATCGGCTACCGTTGGAGGTTGCAGCGGCATGGTGCAAATCGGTACGCCCCACGGACTCGAACGATCAGGTATCGAGAACCCGGCGCGAGTCTATTGGAACCTGACGATTCCAGCGTTGTACGAGGAGGCCGTCCGCCGGCACGAGGGCCTCATCGCCCAGAGCGGGCCGATCGTCTTCCATACCGGGCGCCATACCGGGCGTTCACCCAAAGACAAGTTCCTGGTCCGCGAGTCAAGCACCGAAAACGACGTGTGGTGGGGACCGATCAATCAGCCCTTGGAGCCGGAACGCTTCGAGGGGCTTCGACGCCGCATGATGCAGCACCTGGAAGGCAAAGAGTTGTTCGTCCAGGACCCATATGCGGTCACGGACCCGACCTACCGCCTCCCGGTGCGTATCATCACCGAGATGGCGTATCACAGCATGTTTTCGCGTACTATGTTCATCGGCGCCCCGGACGGTGTGGAGATCGATCGCCAGCCTGGATTCACGGTGATCGATGCACCCAGCTTTGTGGCCGATCCGGAGGTTGACGGTACCCGATCCGACGTCTTCATCGCCCTCAGCTTCGAACAGCGACTGGTGTTGATCGGTGGAACCAGTTACGCCGGTGAGATCAAGAAGTCTATCTTCACGGTGCTGAATTACCTCCTGCCCCGGCAGGGCGTGCTCTCCATGCACTGCTCGGCTAATTACGGCGCGCGAGGTGACGTGGCGCTCTTTTTTGGGCTGTCGGGCACCGGCAAGACCACGCTTTCGACCGATCCCGAGCGAACCTTAATCGGAGACGACGAGCATGGGTGGGGAGATGACGGCGTCTTCAACTTCGAAGGCGGCTCATACGCCAAGACCATCCGCATCTCGGCCGCAGCGGAACCGCTCATCTATGCGGCCACGCACCGCTTCGGTACGGTGCTGGAAAACGTGGTGATCGACCCGAACAGCCGCCGGCTCGATCTGGACGACGCGTCACTCACCGAGAACACACGCGCCGCGTTTCCCCTTTCCTATATACCGCGCGTCGATCCCTCCGGCATGGGCACTCACCCCGAGAATATCGTGTTCCTCACCGCGGACGCCTTCGGCGTGCTGCCGCCCATTGCCAAACTAACTCCCGAGCAGGCGCAGTACTACTTCTTGTCGGGATATACCGCCAAGGTCGCCGGCACCGAAAAGGGAGTCAACGAGCCGCAGCCCAATTTCAGTACATGCTTCGGGGCGCCGTTCATGGTGTGGCACCCCACGGTCTACGCGCGGATGCTTGGCGAGAAACTGAAGCGTCACGGGAGCACCGTGTGGCTCGTCAATACTGGGTGGACCGGTGGAGCGTACGGCACCGGGAGCAGGATCGATATCGAGCAGACACGAGCTATGGTGCGGGCCGCCCTCAACGGGGATCTCGCCGCTGTTCCGACCTACCGCGATGAGGTTTTTGGCCTCCATGTGCCGCGGACCGTCCCAGGCGTTTCCGACGAGGTCCTGTATCCGCGTGCGACGTGGCAGGACCAGGACGGCTACGACCGGCAGGCGCGAGCGCTGGCGCTCATGTTTGCAGAGAATTTCGACCGGAACTTCGCCGGTTCCGTGTCGGAGAGCATCACCGCCGCCGGGCCCCAGCCGCGCTAGTCGCACTGGCCCTCTCACTCCCCTTCGTGCCCGCCGCGGCTGAAGCCGTGCCGTTCACGGTCCGTACCCTATCTACGATCATCTCCCTTTCATTCGTCACAGAGCTGGTCGTTGTCGCGTTGTAGTGAATGAAACACCTGTGAAGGAGGCTGCATGACCTGGCGACTTCGAGCACTCGTGGCGGCGGTTCTCTTGCTGTCCGGCCCGACCGCAGCACAGGCGCAGACGCAGGATCGACCAACGGGCCTTTCCGCGGCGGCATTGGCGCAGGCCGACAATCAGTTCGGCTTCTCGCTCTTTCGCACGGTATTCGCGACCCAAACGCGGGCCAACGTTATCCTGTCGCCACTGAGCGCCTCGCTGGCTTTACAGATGGCCTACGACGGGGCTCGAGGCGCTACGGCGCAGGGTATGGCACGGGTGCTTGGGGTCCACGCTGGACAGTCTCAGGTCCGTTCTGCCGCGCACACGCTCCTGGCGTCACTGGTAACCAGCGGGGGAAGCGACGGTCTTCGCGTGGCAAATTCGCTGTGGGGACGATCCGGTGTGCCGTTTCGCACTCCGTTTCTGCAGCATGCCCGGTCGAGCTACAAGGCCAGAGTAGATGCACTGGACTTCACCTCCCCTACCGCTCCGGCGACCATCAATGCGTGGGTTAAGAGCGCCACCAACGGCAAGATTCCCTCCATCGTCGATCGCATTCCTCCCGATCTCATCCTGTATCTGATCAACGCCGTCTACTTTCATGGAAGTTGGGCGCGCCCGTTCAGCCCAGCCGCCACGCACCCGCACACCTTCACCACCAATGCAGGAGCCACACAGGTGGAGATGATGTCGGAACAGGGCACCTTTCCGTACGTGAAACTCGCAAATGCCGAGGTCATCACGCTCCCGTACAAAGGTGGCCGCTACCGCATGAACGTCGTATTACCCGCGGCCGGCGTCAGCCTGCAATCGCTGGCTCACACGCTGACTCCCGGAGTTTGGAAGGCATGGACCACCCGCACTCGCAGCGCGTACGGTTCGGTCAGTCTCCCCCGCTTTTCGCTGACCAATGACCATCAGCTGGTGGCTCCTCTCGCGCGGTTGGGCATGGGATCCGCCTTCTCGCAAACTGCCGACTTCGCAGGAATGTGTCTACAGCCCTGTCGACTGTCCCAGGCACGTCAGAAGACCTTTCTCAACCTGGACGAAAACGGAACCACAGCCGCGGCCACGACGTCGATCGGGGTATCTCCCACGGCGACGCAGCAGTCGAGCTTTTCGATGGTGGTGGATCGACCGTTCTTTCTCTCGATCGAGGACGTTTCGACCGGATCGATCCTCTTTTTTGGAGCCGTCAACACGCCGGCATAAGCCCGCGCCGCAGTTGGAGCGACGCGCTACCGGCGCGGCAACGGCTGTCCGGCCCGACGTGGAGTCAAATCATACCGACAGCGCTGCGGCGACGATGGACACCATGCAAATTCGCGTAGAGACTGGTACGCTTCGAATTGAAAGGGGGTCTTGGCTTACGAGGTAACCGGGGAATTCATTCACATCTGGAGGGATATATGTGTCGTCGGACACTCAGGCGCTTGCTCTCTATCTTGGTACTTATGACGGTAGCCTCCGCGCTCGCTATCGCCCCACAGGTCGTGCGCACACCATCGGCCTTTGCCAATGTGACGACCGGCGGAAGTGCGTGCGGTGTCTTCACCGCCTACGTTGCCGCCACGCCCTTGGCAGCGGGCCAGATCGTCATCGGCAACACTGCGTACTCGATCGCACCGGGCGCCACTCTCTCCGGTGATCCATCGGGATTGCTCGGCACCACCGTCTGTCTGTCTGCCACGGTCAATGGATTCGGACAGATCATCGGTGGGACCTTGAGCACCACCTTCACGAACGCCGTCAATCTCTGCGGCGTTGTAACATCGTACCTACCGGCCACGACTCTCACTCCCGGCTTCGTTACTATCGGCGGCCAATCGTTTGTGATTGCGCCCGGGGTGACGTTGACGAGCAGCACTCTAGTCGGCGCAGGCGTGGTCTGTCTCACTGCAGCGCTCAACGGATCCGGTCAAATCGCGTCTGGAAGTTTCAGCGGTGTCGCGAGCTTCACGAATACCGTGAACATCTGCGGTGCATTCGGCGGTTTTACGCCCGCTACGATCAGCACCCCGGGATCGATAATCATTAGCGGTCAAATTATCCCGATCGCAGTGGGTGTGGTGCTGGGTGGCTCGACGGCGCTCACTGCCAACAGCACCCTTTGCCTTTATGGTACGGCGAATTCCGCCGGCCAGATCATACTGGGCGCAGTGTCCCCGACAGCCCTGGCCCCGGTGAGCGTGTGCGGCACGGTAACCGCGTATACGCTCTCTACTGCAACCGTTCCTGGGTCCATCACGATTGGTGGTCAGACCTACGGGATCGCACCCGGCGTGACACTGAGCGGCGCGGGTCTGCTGGCCATCACGGCCAATCCAACCCTCTGTCTCCAGGCCACTCTCAACGGAGCCGGCCAGATATCGACGGGTTCACTCGGGTTGACCCTCGGTGGAACTCCCAGCGTGAACGTGTGCGGCGTAGTCACGGCCTACACCCCTGCGACTGCCACGGTTGGTGGCAGTATTACAGTGGCCAGTAACACTCTGGTCATCGCTGCCGGCACCACGTTCGTAGGTACCTCGCAACCAACGGTAGGCAGCGGAGTGTGTTTGACTCTGGTCGTCAACAGCTCCGGCGCTGTCGTCGGCGGCGCCGTCGTGGCCACCACGACCGGCGTGCCACTCTCGGCAACCATCGTCACGCCCTCCGGGGCAGCGCGGCATCTAGCCCGCCCCTCCTAGGTTTTGGCCGGATACTCACGAAACCGGTGCTGTTCCATCAACGGCACCGGTTTCTTCCTGCCCGACGAAACCTGGTACCGTCGACCGTTGTAGCGTCGACTCTTGCGGTCGACCCGGGCTGACATGGTCTGTGCGAACCCCGGCCTAGTCCACCCAGACCGTGACCTCTTCGAGCGATTTGCGCTTGATGCGCCGCAGAATACCGTCTAGATCGTCCTTTTTGGGGACGGTCGGTTGGGCCGGATATCCCAGGGAGAGAATCGTGGTGATGGACTCCTGTGCTGGGACGTGCAGTAATCCTTTGGCGGTCGCTTCGTCTCGCACCCCGTTTGGACACGAACCGATGCCATCCGCCCAGGCCGCGAGGATCATGTCCTGGATGCAGCGTCCCGCGTCGAACTGGTTGCGAGCGGTGGTGATGACCGCGATGGCCACCTTACAACCCTTGATGTTGTCGGGAGCGTAGACCGCTTCAGCCAGATCAGCCAGCCGATCCGGGTTTCTCGCCACGTAGAATTTCCATTCCTGGCGATTGACTGAACTGCCGGTCACCCGACCAGCTTCAAGGATCCGCTGTAGATTTTCTGGGGGAATCGGTTGGTCGGAATATTCGCGAATCACCCGTACGCTGATGATGTCGAGAAAAGCGTCCAAAGTGCACCTCCGGATGTGGTCTGGTTGACTTGACCATACCATCAGGGGCCGCACTCCCTCGGCAAAACCGCACGCTTCCTGGTCGACCATGCACCACACGCTGCATTACTTGTGAGACCAGACTGAGTCGAAGCATTTCCGGCCCGGCGCCATGTGTTCCGGACGAGTCCATTCCGGGCAAAGGAGAAAGCTCGTAGGACATCGTACGCAGCGGTGGGCTACAATTGCTGCGATATCCTCAACATAACGTTCGATCTGTCGGCAATGTGTCCCGCCTCTCCACGCGCCGGACGGATTCGAGCCCTACATTCTCAGGCAAGGTTCGTACGCCTATGGTCACAGCACAGCGTGTCGCAGCTTCGGCGCGCGCGCGAGAGGCACTTCCTTCTCCGATCCGCAAGTTGACTCCCCTGGCCGAGAGAGCCAAGGCACGAGGCATCAAGGTCTATCACCTGAATATCGGCCAGCCGGATATCTCCGCGCCTGACGTGCTGATGGAGGGCATACGGGAGTTCCGCGGCGATCTTCTGCCGTACGCCCCATCCCAGGGACTCCCGGAGACCGTGGCGGCCTGGCAGGCGTATTACGCGGGTCTCGGCGTCGAATTCGAGCTAGATCAGCTATTGGTCACCACCGGCGGAAGCGAGGCATTGCTGTTCGCCATGATGGCCGTAGCGGATCCTGGTGACGAGATCATCACGTTCGAGCCCTCGTACGCAAACTACTTTGGCTTTGCGCGCATGACGTCATTGAATATCGTGCCGGTGACGCTCGATGCCGGCGATGGGTACCATCTGCCGCCTCCCTCGGACATCGAGTCGCGCATAACCGAGCGCACCCGCGCCTTGCTGTTCACGACGCCCGGCAACCCTACCGGTACGGTCTTTTCATATTTCGAGTTGGAGCTGCTCAGCGACCTTGCCCGGCGACACGGTCTGTTCCTCATATCGGACGAAACATACCGGGAGATCGTGTTCGAGGGCGATCGGACCATGAGTATGATGAAGGTCCCGCAGACTCGGGATCGCACGATCGTGGTAGATAGCGTCTCCAAACGCTTCAGTGCAACCGGAGCGCGCATCGGTTGTCTGGCCAGTCATCATCCGGGCGTGATGGAGGGAGTGCTGCGTTTCGCACAGGCCCGGCTGGCGGCTCCCACGGTGGAACAGCGCGCACTGGTTCCATTGCTTCGTAATTCCGCGGTGTACACGGACGAGCTTGCCGCGGTGTATCGCGGGCGTCGGGACGTGGTGTACAGGGAACTCGTGAACATACCCGGCGTGTACGTCAGCAAGCCCGAAGGAGCTTTTTACGTGTTCGCCGTCCTCCCCATCGATGACGGGGAACGGTTTGCCAGTTGGCTATTATCTGATTTTGAGCTCTACGGTGAGACGCTGATGATAGCCCCGGGTGACGGCTTCTACTGTACCCCTGGTCTGGGCAAGCAAGAGGTTCGCTTTGCCTATGTCTTGCAAGAACGTGACTTGACCCGCGCCATGACCATTCTGCGTGAGGCGCTGCGTGTCTACCCCGGAAGCAAAAGAGAGGACGCATCTTGACCGAGCATCAATTCCATTCTCAGATCGACAATTTTCTCCAGTACGTGGCGGCGGAGCGGGGCTTTTCCGCGAATACCGCCGGAGCGTATCGGAATGATGTGTCTCAGTTCGCAGGCTTCCTCGAAGATAACGGTCGAATCGAATGGGACCTCGATCGAGAGATTCTGCAGCAGTACCATATGTTTTTGTTGAAACGAAAGTATGCCGATACCACGGTGGCTCGTAAGATCGCGGCAGTGCGATCGTTTCTTCACTTTCTGCAGGCCGAGGGCGTCATCCATTCCGACCTGGCTGAGCACCTCACCTCACCCCGCATCGGCAAGTACCTACCGCATTCGATCGCGGAAGATGATGTGGAATTCCTGCTTGCCATGCCTTCCACCGAAAACCCGGCCGGTTTGCGCGACCGGGCCATGCTTCGCATGCTCTGGGCCACCGGCATGCGCGTCACCGAGCTCATCACCCTTGATCTGGAACATGTCGATATGACAACCGACACGGTGCGCTGTATCGGAAAGGGCTCCAAAGAACGCCATATTCCCTTTGGGCTGCGTGCTCGAGGGGCCGTCGCACAGTACATAGAGGACGGCCGACCCTCCCTGCTGCGACGTCCGCAGGAGCAGGCACTGTTTCTCAATCATCACGGCGAGCGCCTCACGCGCCAGGGATTCTGGCTAATCCTGAAGTCGTATGCGCGCCGGGCCGGCATCGACGAAATCAGCCCACACACCCTGCGTCACAGTTTTGCCACTCACCTCCTGAATAACGAAGCCGAATTGCGCGTCGTCCAGGAGCTACTCGGGCACTCGAATATCTCGACCACTCAGATCTACACCCATGTCTCGCGCGAGCGCTTGCGCCAAGTCTATGACCAGGCTCATCCCAGGGCTCGGGCACTCGCAGACTAAACATGCGTCTCATCCTGCCTCAGCGAGTTCTGCCTGCCC
>DAINCT010000137.1:0-8454 GCA_036732245.1 Chloroflexota bacterium
ACCGCGGACAGTTCATTGATGCCGGCCTGAACTCGCACAAGGGCCCCGTCACCTGGGCAGACATTCCGCATTTTACCGCGAAGCTGGACAAACCCGGCAAGGTGATCGGCTTTTTCCCCGCTGGCGGCAACATGGACCTCGACGGGTGGGTATGGACCAATAAGGGCGACTGGATCAACGCGAAGGGTAACACGGCTACCATCGATACCAAGCAGAACGTCGCCACCGGCGATTGGTACAAGGGGTGGCTGGACAAATACGGTGGCATGGAGGCCTTCAACGCCCTCAAGGCGCAGGTGCCGGCTCAGTTCGGGTACGACATCTTCTCGTCTGGCCACCAGTCCATGTTCGTCGGGCAGCCTTCCACACAGGCCGGTTACCTCTACGGGAACCCAGGCGGCATGGGCGCCTTTAAGCCGTCCAGCGGCAAACTGATCTCCCCCTACTTTCAGGCTGTCCCACTGCCGCATGGCCCGGGTGGCAGGCCGGTCGGATCCGCCGGTGGTTTCGCTGTGTCCTTCGCTCACAACCCTCACCGCTCGACGGCGACGATGGAGGCAGCGTGGGAGTGGGCGAAGTTTCTGACCTTCGTCGGGCAACTTTACTTTGAGGCCAAGGCGGGCGCGATCCCGTCGGTGCCTAAAATGAACTCGAACCCGGCTCTGGCCACTATTCAGAACTGGGGCGAGTTCATCGCCGCGCTCAAGATCGCGCACTCCACGATCAAGCTTCCTTCCGACACGCAGTACATCTCCGACATCACCGGGCCGCTCATCAGCGACATTCAGACCGGCAAGCGCTCGGTTTCGAGTGCATTCTCCAACTACCAGGGAGTGGAGAACCAGACGATCAAGAGCGGCGTCAACAAGCTCTAGCTGAGTATGCGATCCACGTATACGACGGTGAGGCAGGGAACGAATTCGTTCTCTGCCTCCTCGGACTAGATGAGACACGGGAGCGGGAGTTAGAGTATGACACTCTCTGAGCCCATGCGTCGAACTGCGATCTTTGGAGCTCTGTTCCTGGCCTGTCTGACAGGTTGGATCCTGGATCCGCTCCAGTTCCTGCTGGGTGGCGTCTACCCGACCGCGACGGTTGCCTTTCTGTTGATGGCCGCCGGCTCGGTCTTCTGGCCGCTTGTCATGGCGATCTGGGAGTGGATCGACGAGAAACTTGGGTCAGTTGCAATCTTCCTCCTCCTCTTCCTGATCACCGGCGTTGCCTCCTTGATCGTCTGGCCGGTGGAAGAGGCGCTTGCTTCCTTCTACCGCCTCCTGGCCGCAGTTTCGCTGGCCCTTGTCATCATTTCCCTAATGAGCCGCCTCGCACGCTCGTTGGGAGCCACGTGGTCGTACAAGAATCTTCCCATCTTCCAGAGCACGAAGTCGCGGGAGGCGATGGTCGGCTATGCTTTCGTAGCCCCGTGGATCTTCGGTTTCATGGCTTTCAGTCTGGCTCCCATGGCGCTGTCTCTGTACGCCAGCTTCTCCCACTGGACCCTTACCGGCTTGCCCCAGTTCACGGGGCTCACCAACTACCAGTATATGTTTCAGAACGACCCGACCTTCCGGGTCGCGCTGTCTAACACCTTCTGGTACGTAATCGTCAAGACGCCAGTCGTGATCGTCGCATCACTCCTGCTGGCCCTGCTCATGTCGGCGAAGGTCCCGGGAATCAAGTTCTTCCGGACGATCTTCTATATGCCGACCGTTATCACGGGTGTGGCCGCGATCTTCCTGTGGGTTTGGGTTCTCTGGCCTTCCGGACTGCTCAATCGGGCGCTTACTCCTTTTCAGCAGTTCGTCGAGTGGGTCACGCTCGGGCATGTGAAAGCAGTACCTATCCTCTGGTTCTTTGATCCAAAGTGGACCAAAACGGGATTGATCGTCATGGGGCTCTGGTATATCGGCGCTGGTTCCTTGATTCTGCTGGCAGGCCTGACCGGCATCCCTCGATCGCTCTATGAAGCGGCCGAAGTCGAGGGCGCCGGCCCCATTCGCAAGTTTTTCAGCATTACCATTCCGATGCTGTCGCCCACTCTCTTCTTCCTGATCCTGACGAACATTATCGGCGGGTTTCAGGTCTTCAACTCGGCGTACGTCATCAGCACTTCGGCCGGCGTGGGTACCCAGCCGGGCGACCCGAACCAGTCGCTGCTGTTCTATGAGGTGTACATGTATACCAAGTTCACCGCGCTCAATATGGGCTACGCCTCCGCGCTTGCCTGGTTTATCTTCCTCATCATCATGGTCATCACCGGCATCCAGCTATATCTCAGTCGTCGCTGGGTGTATTACGAGAGTGGTTAGGAGGACGAACCGATGACCATAGCACGACAGCGCACCGCCCTCAACACTATTCCCTGGCACAAACGCAGGTCGGTTCGGTCAACGGTGTGGAAAGTTACCGTGATGATTATCCTCATCGCGCTTTCCGTGCTCTTCATCGCCCCGGTCATCTGGATGCTCAGTTCGGCAGTTAAGGACAATATTCACGTTCTTGACGGGCAGTGGGTTCCCAGCACGGCCCATTGGGGAAACTTCAAGCAAGCGTGGTCACTCAACGGCGCGGAATTCAATCAGTACGCGCGCAACACGTTGGTAATTACAATCTCCTCCGTGGCAGGAGTAACACTCTCCTCGTCGCTGGTCGCCTACTCTTTCGCCCGCCTCCGCTGGCCGGGACGAGACGCCCTATTTATCCTTGTCCTGGCAACGATGTTGCTCCCGAGTATCGTCCTTTTCATTCCGCAGTTCATCATCTGGTCGAAGCTCAATTTCGTAGATACCTACATCCCTCTGGTTCTCCCGTCGTGGTTCGGCGCGCCGTTCTACATCTTTCTCCTGCGGCAGTTCTATCGCGGCATCCCGGACGAACTGTCGGACGCAGCAAAGGTCGACGGCGCTAGTGAGATCCGTATCTGGTGGCAAATCATCATGCCGCTGGCTCGGCCTGCCCTCATCGCCGTGTCTATCTTCTCGTTTACCGGCTCCTGGGAAGATTTCTTCAATCCCCTCATATACCTCAATACGAGGAGCAAGTTCACCCTACAGCTCGGACTGGATGTCTTCTCTAACAACTACGGAGGATTTCCTCAGTACAACCTCCTCATGGCGGTTGGTTTGATCATCATGCTGCCCGTGATAGTCTTTTACTTCTTCGGTCAGCGCTACTTCATTGAGGGCGTCACACTGACCGGGTTGAAGGGGTAGGAACCGGCCTTCAGCACAGCGCCACCCAGATCGAGGACGAGCAACGAACCGGCGCGCGAGCTAGATGGGCCGCGCCATCGATCGTTCACGTTGCGACTTCCCGGCCCTTCGCAGCGTCGAAGATGACCACCTCCCCACGTTCGACTGCATCGTGCGCGAAGATGTAGAGCGCTGCGGACCATGATTGGCCGTCATACCCCATGGGCTCGCCGGACAGTCCATGGAACCACTCGTTGAAGCCCCATTCATGAGTCTTCCCGGCACGCACCATCGCGGTCAGAGCATCAAGTTGTCGCTCAGCCTCGTCCATGCGACCGGCGTGAACCAGAGCGGCAACATAAAAGCCGCCGAATATGACGCTGCGGAGTGCTTCACCAGCTCGACCTCGAACGGTGATCCAATCTGCCCTGCCGGGGTTCCTAAAAAATGCTGGTGAGACGAATGCGGAACGAGCCCTGGTCGTGCCCTACGGGGGGCTCTGGTCGCCAACCACTCGCTCACGATGACTTGACTTCGACTCCGTTCCACTCGATGAGGTCGGTTTCGCTGACGGCTGCGGATGGATCCACCGATACGCGGAAGGTCTTGATTTCATTGGGGCCGAAGTGAGCGCGGATGGTGCGGTCCCAGTGAGGCAGGTCGATTGTGGCATCCTTGCTCCGGCCGCTGGTCTCGAAGCACCTAAGGATCAGATCGTCATTGTCCTCTGCACGCTTGATCACGGACACGACTACTGTGGCGGGTTGGACCGAAACATACGAGTCTTTCTGTTTCAGAGCACCCGGGTGACAAGACTCCGCCAGCGAGATGGGCGGTCGGTTGAGCTCGGCAGCACGCTGGACTGTCCCCGCCTCCTGCCAACTCCCCTCATGGGGTAGCAGCGCGTAGGTGAATGTCTGTTGGCCCTGGTCGATAAACGTGTACACACCTTCTCGATCCGGCTCGTACGGCACATGATGGGCGTAAATCGGACTGCGGAGCACTGTCAAGTTGAACTCTCGATTGTTCATGCTGAAGCTGTACTTACCGTCGTTGAGAAAGCTCATTCCCAGCACGCTCCCATTGCCGCGCCCGATCCCGGTTATGTCGACCCACGAGCCTCCCGATTCCTCCTCGCCGTTGGCCGGTCGTCGGATGTGGCCATACGGAGTCTCGTAGGTAATGGTCGTCAAGTCGATGTGCAAGGGGAAGTTCAGCTTGAGCATCTTGAAATGCT
Source organism: Chloroflexota bacterium (assembly GCA_036732245.1). Taxonomy (GTDB): domain Bacteria; phylum Chloroflexota; class UBA5177; order UBA5177; family UBA5177; genus JANWJD01. The sequence goes on from DAINCT010000137.1 coordinate 4,429, forward strand.
CCCGCCAGTCGACCAGGACCCGCACCACGATGAGTGGTGAATCGAGATACAGCGTGAAGTCTTGCGTGAGTTGCGAGCGACCGTATCCACCCTGGACCCGGACGGTCGACTTGACCGGTCCATGCTCGATGAGGCGGACTGACCGGGGTACGAACTGGCCCTCCACGTCGTCGAAGCGCAGCACACCGTGACTCCATGTATCACTCGGATCGTGCAATACGAGCGGACGCGCTGCCTCGCCTCGCAAATACTCGAAGCCGGTTCGTTTGTCAAAGAGGCTGGCCAGATTCCCGGTCAGCGGGTTGACCTCAAGTCGGACGAGGTCGTTCTCCAGCCAGGTGTCGTTGGCCCGGCAGGTTGAGGTTCTGGTGCGCACAGGGCGAGGCAGAAGACGAAAGACTTCGTAGCCACAGGGAGGAAGGGTTGGTCGAAAGCACACGCGGTTCCTGCCTCCGCCGGCGACGGTGGCGAACGAACGAACGACCTGCCACGGCAACTCTGTTCCCTCCGAATCGATCAGCACGTCGTGTTCGCTCACGCGGGCGAACTCCAGTTCCACCTTGGGACTTGCCGTCCACGAGTGTGGGTTGAAAACCACTATGGGACGAACTCCCTCCTCGACCTTGATCCCAATCTTCCACGAAAGGGACTGGATGGCGTGGTTGAGGTTTCTGGCTGCGATCGCCATTGCCTCGCCGTAGAGAGCCTGTGCGTCTTCATAGGCGGGCTCGATGCTGGTCCCGGCGAGAATATCGTGGAACTGATTGAACAGGACGCCCTTCCAGGCACGTTGAAAATCGTCTGGGTAGGGGAGACTGGTGACGCGCATGGCCAGCGCGCAGAACGTCTCAGAGGTCAGCAGCGCGTTTTCAGCCAAGCGGTTCCATCGCTTTATCCCGGAGTGCGCCGAGTAGCAGCCACTTGCATGGTGTTGGAGATCGGACATCACCACTGGAAACTCTTCGCCGCTCGCTTCGATCTCGGAGAAGTAGCGTCCGGTCGTACTGAATACCAGCGCAGGCAGTGATGGATCGGCTGCCAGGACTCGAATGCTTTCGAGATTCTCGCGCGTTGGCCCGCCGCCGTGGTTCCCGACGCCGAAGAAGCACATGAGGGATGGGTCCCGTTCCGTCAACTGGGTCGCACAGCGCTGCACCTGTTGCTCCACGCCGTTGCCCCACGTGCCGTATTCAAAGGGAATGCGGAAGGTGAGCACCCGCGAGCCGTCACCGGATTGCCACCAAAAGGCACGGGACGGAAGCGTCATTTCCTCAGGCTGCGGTCGCATGAAGACGTACCGCGTCAGCCCGCTCTTGCGCAGGATCTGAGGCAGAGAACCGGCGTGGCCGAAGCTATCGACATTGTAGCCTACGGTCGCTGTGACTCCTAGATGCTCGGCGAAGTAGCGCTGGGCGTACAGCCCCTGGCGGGCAAATGACTCGCCACTCGGGATATTGCAGTCCGGCTGGATCCACCAGCCGCCCGCGATCTCCCAACGACCTTGCGCCACGCGTGATTTGATTTCGGCAAACATGGCAGGATCATTACGTTCTACCCACTCATAGAGGGCTGCCGAAGAGGAGGTGAAGAAGAAATCGTCGCAATCGCTCATGAGACTGAGCACCGATCGGAAGGTCGACTTGGCTTCCTGGAAACCCTCTTGCCAGCGCCAGAGCCACACCGGATCGAGGTGCGCGTTGCCGATCATGTGCAGTGTTTGGGTGTCGGTGTTCATGCCGGATTCCATGCTCTTACCCTTCCCTTCACCAATGTCATGTTCCTCCGTGAGCGGTTCACGTGACCGCGGCGGCAACGACGCGCCGGTCTGCATTCGTGGTTTGGTTCGCGGGACCGACCGAGCGAGGCGGTGCAGTCGCTCGAACTCTGTGGGGCGTTATGTGATGTCAGGAACTCAACTTGTGTTCTTCGGCCAACGAATCGAACCACGGGTTCAAGAAAGCTCCGAAGTTCAGCCGTGAATCGCGCAATCGTCGATGCGCGTTGAAGATGAGCGCGGGTGGGTAGTGCCCCACGGTCATCACGTCGAAGCTGAGGGTCAATAGACGATCAAGCGAGGCAGACCACGCCTCCAGGTCTGACGCCAACTTGGTGTGGAACCCTCCCCAAACGGTATCGCCCGCTATCAGCAACCCCAACCCACCGATGCGAGTCAGGAGACAGATGCTGCCGGGAGAATGGCCCGGCGTATGAAAAACCTGGAAATCGAGATCGTTGATCTGCAGCACATCACCATCAGCCAGGAGACCATCGACCCGAACAGGTGGAAATGCGCGATCGTACAGGAAGGATGATGTGAGGTCGAAATCCCCGGTTTCCACGGCCCATTGGTCGCCCGGATGCATGACTAAGACAGCGTCGCTTTCCTCGCGCAGACGCGCCATGCCTGAAAGGTGATCCCAGTGACCATGAGTCGCGATTACCGTCTTGATATCACGTGGCTCCAAACCGAAGGCGTGGAGGCTGAGTTTGAGCTGCGGGTAGCCGGCCGAACTGCCGCAATCAATGAGGGTCGGCTCAGCTCCGTTCACAAGATAAGCCGTTGCGTCCCAGGGATGTGTCAAAGACTTTCCGGATGTCACCCATAGCTCGCCAACCAATCTGATCAAGTACTTTATTTCCTATTCATGTTTGGAGCTTTCCCGCATACTCATAGCGACATGCCAACTGCTCGGCCGGCGCTCCTCAAGAAGTGACACATTTTCTCTTCGACCACCCGCTGCACAGCATGCTGCGCTCTGTTGCGGTCCTCGGCCGACAAGCGGTTGCATGCTTTATCCGTCAGCCGTTCCCCACGGCCAAGCGCACCTAGCCATGCCAGCTCAAGGTCGGTCGCAATATTGACTTTGCTCACGCCGCCGCCTGGGAGTCGGATCGCCGCCTGCATCATCCCGGCGGGCACACCGGAGCCACCGTGCAAAACGAGCGGGGTCGCGACCGCATGGCGAATGGCCGAGAGTCGCTCGAGATCGATCCTGGGTTTCCGCACCTGGTACACCCCATGTGCGGTCCCGACTGACACGGCCAGCGCATCCACCCGGGTCCCGTCCACAAACCGCTGCGCTTCAGCCGGGTCCGTGTACATCTCGTCATCGCTATCTGTCTCGACGAAGTCGGTGGTTCCGATTCGACCGAGTTCGGCCTCCGCGGAGACGGCGCGCCGGTGAGCATATTCGGCGATGTCGGCGCTGATCGCTATGTTCTCCTCCAATGTCTTCTCCGAGGCATCGATCATCACCGACGTAAAACCGCACGCTATCGCCTCGTGGATCGATCCCGGGTCCCGCGTGTGGTCGAGGTGGAGCACTAGGGGCACGTCGATTGCTTCGTCAAGCACGGCGTCGAAGAATTCGCCCGCGATATCAGCCGGATCGATGCCGGCGCGCGACAGCTCCTTCTGAGAAATCTGCACGATGGCTGGTGATGCCATCGCCTGCGCGGCGCGCAGGATGGGGCGCACCATCAGCTTGTAGCGGGCCGCGAAGGAGCCCACCGCGAATCCGTCGCGAGTCGCAGGCACTAGCACGTCATGCAATGTCACCACGTTGCTCGGCCGCGGGCCGACCCCGGTCCTTCCAGGCGCACGAATGTCAGCCATCGTTGAACTCCTCCCCGCGTACAGCGCGAGTCGCGGTGCGCAATGCTTTTCCCACCGGCACGTAGCCCGTTTCGTACAACTCACGGTACCGAGCGTGTCGCGCGTCGTCGGGATACACCGTCGTTCCCGCCCGCCGGTACGAGTTGGCGATTGCCAGCACATCCTCCGGCGAGGAGAGGATTCCGTATCCCAATCCTGCCAGAAGAGCGGCTCCCACGCCGGTCGCCTCTTCGATGTCCGGAAGGATGCACCGGCAGCCGCTCACGTCCGCCCTGATCTGTGCCCACGACGTATCGGCGGCTCCGCCACCCACCACGATCAACTCGTCAATGGGACGATGGATCAGACACTCCGCTGCGCGCCGAATGGACTCAGCCTCATATGCCGTGCCTTCCCACACCGCCTTCAGC
>DAINCT010000138.1:0-8443 GCA_036732245.1 Chloroflexota bacterium
TAACGGTTGTATGGTCCCTGCCACCCAGCAGCTGGCCGATGTGTTCGAGTGAAGCACTTGTCTCTTCGCGCACCAGGTACATGGCGATTTGCCGCGGGACTACGATGGATTTATCGCGGCTTTTGCCGGTCATGTCATCCATGGCCAGCGAAAAGTACTTCGCTACGCAGCCGATGATTGAGTGCGGCGTCAGTTGCGCGCGTCGTGGACCGCTGAGGCTGTCGAGCGCAGCGGCAGCCAGATCGACGGTCAATTGTCGTTCGTTCAAAGACGCATAGGCGATGATGCGATTCAGGCTCCCCTCAAGTTCGCGAATATTGCTGGGAACCCGGCGTGCCAAATACTGGATGACGTCCTGGGGCACGGGCAAGTCTTGTAGTTCCGCTTTGGAGCGCAGGATCGCGATGCGCGTTTCGAGATCCGGCGGTTGAATGTCGGCAATGAGCCCCCATTCAAAGCGTGAACGAAGCCGCTCCTCCAGCGGATTCAGCGCCTTCGGTGGCTTGTCGCACGACATGACGATCTGTTTCCCGCTATCGTGCAGGGCGTTGAACGTATGGAAGAACTCTTCCTGAGTTGATTCTTTACCGCTAATGAACTGGATGTCGTCCACCAAGAGAACATCGACCAAGCGATAGTGGTCACGGAACTCGTCGGTGGTGCCGTCGCGAATCGCCTTGATCATTTCATTCATAAAACGTTCGGAGGTGGTATACACCACGCTGAAGTCCGGGTAATCGTGCAGGACGGCGTGGCCGATGGCGTGGAGCAAATGCGTCTTGCCGAGACCGACTCCGCCGTACATGAACAGAGGGTTGTACGTCTGGGCAGGCTTTTCGGCAACCGCTCTGGCGGCGGCGTGGGCGAAGCGATTACTACCGCCGACGATGTAGTCCTCGAAGGTGTAGCGCGGATTGAATTCCGGCCGGCCCCCGTTAAAGAATGCGTTCGAGGATGCATTGGCGGCCCTGGGCCTAGACCGTTTTCCATTGCGATCGGCCAGCTCACTCATAACTTGAAAACGCACGTCGAGCTCCGGACGCCCGACTTCGCCCAGGGTTTTGCGAATCACCGGCGACAGCCGCTGCTCGAGCCATTCCCGTCCGTAGGTGGTCGGAACGCCTACCGTCAGCACGCCGGCGCTACATTCAACCCCACGCGTGGGTCGAAGCCACGTGTCGAAGTTGGCCGGAGCCATGCTGGCCTGCAGGCTCGAGAGGACGGATCGCCAGACGGCCTGTGCTTCCAAGTCGACTCCGGTGACATGTAAAGTGTCCCCGGTGAGGGGGAGGTGCGGCCATGGTATCAGAAGACGAACGGCAGGGCAATGGAAAAAGATGTTGCCAATGGACACACGTTTCGAGGCTGCACACTACATAGCTCAGAGCCGCACGCACTGTGTACGGCATCTAGTATTCTGGCCTCGGCATTATGTCGCGAATTTGGAGGCTCGAACTTTGACTTCGTGCCACCGCGGTTCGCTACCTCCCCGTCACCACGCCCCCGGCCGAAGACCTCATCTCGAAGCCGATCGCAAAGATTTTAAGATGACCTGCAAATCCGTGGGGAGGGGAGAGTGAAAGGACAGCGGTTCGCCCGTGGACGGAGCACGAAGATGCAACTCGGCGGCGTGGAGGAATTGTCGAGTTAGCCCGGGGAGCCGGCCACCGTGGTACAACTCGTCGCCGGCCAGGGGGTGGCCCAGCGCGGCGAAATGGACGCGGATCTGATGCGTGCGTCCGGTATCGAGTCGGACTTCGAGGTAGGTGAACCCGGGAAACTCCTCCAGCACCGTATAGTGCGTGCGGGCCGGTCGATGGCCCAAGCCGTAAATCCACATGCGTTTCCGGTTGTCGGGATCACGACCGATCGGTGCCTCGATCTGGCCCTGGCTCGGTCGAACGGTTCCGGTCGCCAGGGCGCGGTAGTGCCGGCGTGCGGAGCGCTCAGCAATCTGACGCTGCAGATGTTTCCGAGCGGTGTCATTGAGTGCAACGACCATGAGGCCCGACGTGTCTTTGTCCAGGCGATGTACGATGCCCGGCCGGTCGGCCTGGCCGACTGCCGACGCGGCTGGGAAGCGGGCCATAAGGCCGTTGGCGAGCGTACCGCTGTGGTGACCCACCGCCGGATGAACGACCAGCCCGGCCGGTTTATCGATAATCGCCATATCAGAGTCTTCGTAAATGATCGTTAGCGGAATCGCCTCAGGTGCGGCGGACAGCGCCGGCGCGCGGATGATCCGGCCGGCCACAAGGTCACCGGATGTCAGACGCGTCGACGGTTTGGCCGGGGAATCGTTGACTCGCACGTGGCCGTCACGGATCAAGCCGGCGGCAGCCGAGCGAGAGAGCGAACCATGCTCGGCGAGAAACACATCGAGCCGACTGCCGGCTTCCTCCGGAGACACGAGGTTACAGACAGATTCCGTCATCCAGAAACACGTCCCGATTCGAGGCTGGATTTCAGCAGCAGGATTCCAACGCCGACCACGATGGCAGTGTCCGCCAGATTGAACACGTACCACCAACGCAAGTCCACGTAGTCGACGACGTATCCCAATCGAATCCGGTCCGCCAGATTCCCTAAGGCTCCGCCCAGAATGAAGCCCAGGGCGATCCGAACCATTGTCGAGCTGCCCGCGATGCGCCGGTAAAAAATCAAGATTCCAGCGCTAACCAATATGGCCACTGCCGCGAATACGAAGCTACCGGACTGGAACATGCCGAAGGCCGCTCCGGAGTTCCGGGTAAAGTCGATGCGAACCAGCCCCCCCAGTAGGTCGACATACTGACCGTTACTCAAGGATCCGGCGACCAGCGCTTTGACGATCTGATCCGAGATGAAGACCGCGAGAGCGCACGCTGCCAGCACGATGTAGGGCACCAGAAACCGGTCGGCACTCGACTTCGGCGCACTCGGGAGAGCGGGCCCAGTCGGTGCATCGTCCGGCTGTATCCGAAAGAGAGAGTTCATGGGAAAAGCTTAAATCGTAGCTAGAATGGCGCAACCACAGGACGGAGGCGACATCGCGTGCGTGTCGGCATATTGGGCCCTGTGAGCTGGCGCACACCTCCGCGTCAGTACGGCGCGTGGGAAACGGTCGTGAGCAATCTGGCCGACGGCCTTTCGGACCGTGGGTACGACGTCACGGTCTTCGCCACGGCAGACTCCGCGACCGCCGGCACCCTTGATGCGGTCGTGCCTCGCCCGTATTCGGAGGACACCACGCTCGACCCAAAGGTGTGGGAGTTCTTGCACATATCCGAAGCGATGGAGCAAGCCGACAAATTCGATCTGATTCACAACAACTACGACTTCATGCCTCTGACATATTCGCGTCTCGTGCGCACGCCCATGCTCACCACTGTACACGGGTTTTCGCTCGATCAATTCCGGCTGGTCTACCGAAAGTACCGGGAGACGTTTTTTGTCTCCATCAGCGATGCCGACCGTGATCCCTGGCTGACCTACGTGCGGACGGTCTATAACGGCATCGACCTCAAACAGCACACATTTCGAGCTACGGGCGGCGACTATCTCGCTTTCGTGGGTCGAATCCATCCAGACAAAGGCGTCCATCTCGCCATCGACGTGGCGCTTGCCACCGAACGTCGGCTGGTGATCGCCGGCATCGTTCAGGATCAAGCGTACTTCGATGAGCTCATCAAACCCCGGTTGGGAGGCAGGATCGAATTCGTCGGTCCAGTTGGCCCCCCGGAGCGTGACATGTTGTTTGGGGGCGCGCTCGCTAGCTTGCATCTCACTACCATCCCTGAACGCTTCGGGCTGGCAATGGCGGAATCGATGGCAACCGGCACGCCGGTGATCGGGATCGATTTAGGGTCAGTGTCGGAGGTGGTGGAGGACGACGCGACAGGCTATGTCGTGCAGGACGTCCGGGAAGCGATCGAAGCGGTCGCGCATATCGGTGATATTTCTCGGTCGGCCTGCCGACAGCGGGTCGAACGCCTGTTTTCGGTCGACGCCATGGTCGACGGATATCTTGAAGCGTACCGCACGATTCTCGGGGCCGATCGGGTTACGACGGCTCAGAACTAGGGACCAAGTACCGGAATGAGCAGGTTCGAATTCACGGTGTGGCCTCGAGCGGTGAGCCGGCCGGCGACGGCAATTTGCGAGGGCGGCGAAACGAACCCGAAGGCCAGCCTGCCATCCTTTCCAAGGGTGCCCGAAAACTTGCGTTGCCACTTGCCCGCTTGCAGGCGAAGTTGGACCTTGCCGCCCGCCGTGCCGCCGGCCGACAGCAGGGCGACCCGGTCCGCGACAACCGGCACCGGATCGACCCGTAGGTGAAGCACTATCGGATGCGTCGCAGGCGTCGGTTTTGGCGTCGCATCAGGTTGAGGCGTTTTCGCAGCATTTGAGGTTGCGGTCGGCCTTGGTACCACCGTGACGGGCGGTGCGGGTATCGTCGGATTCGTGCTGGTGGCTGTCATTGGCGGCACGCCAAGCGTCGTCACCCAGACTCCCTGCCCAGTAGTACCGGCATACAGGTACTCGGTTCCACGGTCGACCACATCCTGCAACGCGGAGACGTAGACGTCCCACCCGCCGGCGAGCGGGCTCCAGCCGGAGGCCTGCAGAAGGTAGATTCCGTGGTCGGTACCCGCAATCAGTTCTCCGGATTGCGTCCACGCAAGTGCGTCCACGACTGAGGATGGTGGAGACGGTGATAGGGGCGACCAGTCGTTGCCGCGATCCGTCGACAGATAGATTCCCTTACCGGCGGTTGCCGCGTACACCGTGCCGTCGCGCGCGAACGATGGCGACACCAGCAGGTTCATCACGGGCGCCGAGGGCAGCCCAAAGGAAGCCGGTAGCCAGTTGGAACCGCCGTCCACCGTGCGGTACGCGCCGTGGTTCACGGTGCCGGCGAAAGCCGTCTCGTCACTGTCGAAACTTGAGGAGAACGCGAAGGATCGCACATCGTTGCCCGGTAAATTGGTGACCTGGAAGGAAGCGCCCGCGTCTGCGCTGCGATATACGTAATCACCCGCGGCAAATATTGTCCCTCCGGACGAAGGGGATACCGCGACCTGGGCTATGGTGGCGCTCGGTAGTGAATCATGCTGCCATGAGACCCCGGCGTCATTGGAGACCATGAGTCCGTTGTCTTGGGTGCCGGCGAACAAGATTCTCCCGAGTCCATCCACAGACGTCACGAAGTGACTTGAGATAGCGAGGGGGCGCCAGGCGCCGCTTGTGGCGTCGCGTTCCAGGGCGCCGCCATTCCCCGCCACGAGGAGGCTGCTCCCCATATTTTTAAGGCCCTGTACCTGGAAGGCGAGCAGGCCGTGATTTGACGACGTCCAGGTGTAGCCGCCGTCCGTCGAGATCGAAACGCCACCTCCGGTCGTGCCCGCCACGATGGTAGAAGCGCCGGCGGAAGACAGCGTCGATACGTACGGCACGGCCGGTGTCCCGACCTGCTGCCAGGTGGCTCCCGCATCCCGGCTCGCATATACTCCGTGACCGCCCGCGGATCCGGCGTAGAGTGGCGTCGTCGAACTCGTGGACCGACCCGCAGCAAGCGCGTCCACCCGATCGCCCGATGCTGCTACCTGCTGCCAACTCAATTGTCCGTCGCCACGTCGCCAGATGCCGGCGTCGGTGCCGACCACCGCGATGGAAGAGTTTGCACCCGAAACCAGGACGATAGCCAGCGCGCGCCGACTTGTCGGGAAGGTGGGGACCGGCTGCCAGTGCGCTCCGCCGTCAGTCGATTGCTCGAGCCCGCCGGCGTCCAGACCCGCCAGCAACGTCCCCGCGTCGGGTCCGCCGGTTACCTCTGCCAGTGAGATCACGGAACGCGTATCGTCGAGCGGCGGCTTCCAGCTGGCCCCGTTGTCGTTGGACGTGTAGACGCCAGCGTCGGTTGCCACATACGCCGTACGGTCAGACGCGAAGGCCGGCGAGAGTAGGAGTGCCCGGCAGAAGTGATGACCGAGTCCGGCCGACGTCAACCTCCAGGCGGCACCCCCGTCGGAGCTCGTAAAAACGCCCTCATCCGCGGCCGCGAACACGGTCCGGTCGGCCGAGAAATTCGGTGACGCGGCCATGGCCTCCACCACGGGATCCGTTTCCCCGACGGACGATGGAGTCCAGGAGCCGGCAGCATTGCTGCTCGAGAAGAGATGCCCGCCAAAGGTGGCCAACCACGCTCGGCCATCAGTGTCGAAGGCGGGAGAGACTGCGAGTGCAGTGACCCATCCGCCTTCCGGTCCAATAGCCGCGGGAGCCGTCGCACTCAATGCGTACGCGCGACCCGACACAAAGACCAGTACCGGGACCAGCACGCAGGAAAAAAGCCGGCCAATCGCACGCAAATCCAGCGATTATATCGAATTGGTGACGCTGGAAGCGTGGTGTAGGCTGAAACGAGGCCCGGTTGGTACGGGCGTGGAGGGGGTCATCATGCGTTATAAGATCGGCATCGTCGGTGCAGGGAATGTCGGCGGCACAACGGCGCAACGCATTGCCGAGCGAAATTACGCCAATATCGTGCTACTCGATATTCCGGCAGCCGAGGGTATCGCCAAAGGAAAGGCGCTCGACATCCAGGAAAGCGGCCCAGTACTGGGATACGACACGAAGCTGACAGGCGGGTCGAACCACGCCGACTTAGAGGACTGCGATGTCGTCGTCGTCACGGCCGGCTCTCCGCGCAAGCCCGGCATGAGCCGGGATGACCTCGTAGCGATAAATACGGCGGTGATGAACGAATGGGGCGGCGCTATACGGGAGTTCGCGCCGGGTGCCATTGTCATTGTCGTTACTAATCCGCTGGATGCCATGGCGCAGGCGGTATTCCGCGCCACAGGGTTTCCCCGGGAGCGGATCCTGGGCATGGCGGGAGTCCTCGACTCGGCCCGGTTTCGCAGCTTCATCGCGTCGGAACTCCGTGTCTCGGTGTCCGACGTGACGGCATTCGTGTTGGGCGGACATGGAGATACCATGGTCCCGCTGGCACGTTACTCGACCGTCGCCGGTGTGCCATTACCGGAACTGCTTCCGGCCGAGACGATCGCCGCCCTGGCGGAACGCACGGCGAATGGCGGAGCCGAAATCGTGAACTTGTTGCAGAGTGGCAGTGCTTTTTACGCGCCTTCCGCGTCGGTGCTGGCGATGGTCGACTCCATCATCCTCGATCAACGACGGGTTCTTCCCTGCTCGGTGTATCTCGACGGGGAGTATGGATATCACGACGTTTTCATGGGAGTTCCGGTGACGGTGGGAGCAGGTGGGGTTGAAGAGATCGTTCAGATCGACCTGACGGAGGAGGAGAAGTCGGCCCTCGACCGGTCGGCGGCGTCGGTGCAAGAACTCCTGGCGGTCATGAACGACCGTGCCGGCGTGGGGCGTTAGGTCAGAGTCGGCTTTGGTACGATGGGATCACGCTGGAGGAGAAGCCCGCACCGTGAGGACCTTTGATGTTTCGAGATGAATTGCGCTTTCGCCGCCATCGAGGCGCGTGTCCCTATTACCGCGAAAACTGGGTACACGGCGAGCAGCGCACCCCGGATGGGGAGCTATTGCTGTACGAGGTCTACTGCCTAAAAGGCTGGCCGCCGACCTCACCCGACGAGCAGAATTCGTGTATGTGCAGCGTGCGTCGCTGCTGGCGTAACGGCGAGGATCATCGCGTCACCCCGGAAGAAAGCGCCGCCGCCCGGGCAACAAGTACGGCGTAACCTATTCGTCCTCAGCCGTCATCTCGGCTAATCGAAATGCAATGTCGCGCAGACGGTGTCGCAGTGCGATCACCTCGGTGTCGTTCTCTTGCGCTTCGGGAGATGACAGGGCAAACGCATCGATGTCGATGACGAGCGCGACCAAATCCAGAGACAGCGCCCAGTAATCTTGCAGACGGTTCGTTTCAATTGCGGCGTCCGACGCAACGAGCTCCAGTCCCTGAGCTTCCTGCTTCAACAGTTTTACTTCGGAGCGTGTGGCGCGCGGCATCGCTTACTCCCACCACCAGACTGCTTCATCTTTGTCGACTTGTCGGGAGTTTGGCAAGCGGTCAAGCGGCCGAACTCTGCGCGTTTCGTATAATGTGGCGCTCCGGCACAGGCCGGAGATTCTTTATGGGCCTTACATATGCGCCATGGAAGGCACGTCCGACATTGGATTGAGGGGTTCGTCGAGCAGGTATGCGAGCACTGATAAGCGTTTATGACAAGTCCGGCGTGCTTGATTTCGCGACCGGACTGCGCGAACTGGACGTCGAAATAGTAGCCACAGACGGCACTTACGAATTCCTGAAGGAAAACGCCATCGACGTCTCGCCGGTATCCTCGATAACCGACTATCCCGAGATTCTGGGCGGCCGCGTGAAGACGCTCCACCCGGCGGTGTTCGGTTCGATTCTGGCCGAGCGGGGCAACGCCGAACACAACCACGGGATGGAGGAGCGGGG
>DAINCT010000139.1:0-8414 GCA_036732245.1 Chloroflexota bacterium
CCGATTTTCGCAGCGCGATGAAAAACAGGCTCGTGTCCATCACCCTGCTCACTTGTGAATAAATCGTGTCATAGAGCATTTGCAAGTCCAAAGTGGAAGAGACCACTCGACTGATCTCATTGAGCGTCTGAAGCCGGTGGGCCTGATGGCCGGTTACGTCTTCCCTGGAGTCTTCCTGCACGATGTGACTTATACCCTTACGACTTGGTCTTTGAAATGAGGAAAGTAATATTCTTCTCCGCAGTATTTTAGTCTCGTCGGCGCGGGCATGCTATTTGATGTGTCTCCTCTACTCAAGCCGGGAAAGGTTCGCGAAGCTGCCTTCCAGCCTCGGATAAAGCGAATCATACAGAGCATGATAGGAACGATACAGTGGCACGAATTGCGGACGGGGATCGAGCCCGACGTCGTGCGAGCCGAGTTGTTGGACGGCTTCGGGCACACTGGCAAAGGCGCCGATTCCCACGGCGGCAAGCACCGCCGCGCCGAGGGCTGGACCTGCATTACCCTGCGCAAGCAACACGCGCGCTGCAAAAATATCCGCCAATATCTGACGCCAGAGTGGACTGCGCGCTCCGCCACCTGTGACGTTCACGGTAGTAATCTCCATCCCGAGTTCTCGCATAATGGCAGCCGAATCAGCCAACGCGAATGTAACCCCTTCGACCACGCTTCGAAATAGGTGACCACGCGTGTGGGCGGGGGATAGTCCAAAAAACACGCCACGCGCAAACGCGTCCCCGTGAGGCGTGCGCTCGCCCGTCAGATAGGGAAGGAAGATCAACCTCGCGCTGCCGGCCGGTACGCGTTGAGCTTCCTCCATCAACAGGTCGTAGGGATCGCGGCCCTCAGCCTCGGCTCGAGCACGCACGTCCCCGGCCAGGACATCGCGAAACCAGCGCAGACTGCCGCCGGCCGAGAGCACGACGCCCATGAGATACCAGACGTCCGGCACGGTGTGGCAGAACGTATGCAACCGGGCATCCGGATCAACCTGCGGGCTAGCCACCGGCGCGACCACCGTCCCGGATGTGCCCAAACTCGTCAATACTTCGCCCGGAGCCACGATGCCGGCACCTACAGCCGCGCAGGCGTTGTCGGCGCCGCCTGCAACCACCGGTGTGCCGACTCCCAGTCCGGTAAGATTTGCCGCCTCGGCCGACACGCGACCCATGACCGCCGTGGAGGGAAGAGCATCCGGCAGAATTCGGACGGGGATGTCGAAGGCATGCAACATCTCATCCGACCAGCGCCGACCGGCAACATCGAACAGGAGCGTTCCAGATGCGTCGGAATATTCGGTGGACCGTTCTCCCGTGAGCCGGAAGTTGATGTAGTCCTTTGGCAGGAACACAGTCGAGACGCGGCTGTACACGTCCGGTTCGTGCTCCCGGACCCAGAGTAGTTTAGGAGCCGTGAAGCCGGCCAACGCCGGGTTTGCTACCCATGCCAGGAGTTGGGCGAGACCGACACGATCCAGAATCTCTGTGCACTGTGGCGCGCTCCTCTGGTCGTTCCACAAAATGCACGGCCTGAGAACCGCTCCATGTTCATCAAGCAGCGTCGCGCCATGCATCTGTCCGGAGAGTGCTAGACCAGCGATGCGGTGACCATTGATGTTGCCCCGGTCGAGCACGGTTCGGATTGCCCGCACCGTACCGTCCCACCAGTCCTCCGGATTCTGCTCGCTCCATCCTGGGTGAGGAAAGGAGAGCGGATACTCAACCGTTGCCTCGACCGTTTCGCCGTCTTCAATGCTCAGATGTGTCGGCCGCAGAAGAACCTTCACGCCCGATGTGCCGAGGTCGATTCCCAATACAAACGATTCGGTCACGGCGCCTCTCCAAAGAGTGGAATATCGCGTATACAGAATCGAGACGGAGCTTTGTCTACGAGCTGAGGCACGGCACCGACCGTCTCGCTCCGCGAGTACGTCACGAAGATCAACTCTTACTCCACCTATGATGGTAACGATGACGACTCCAAGAACCGCCGAGGGGCGTGCGATCTCGTCCTGGATGGAAGAGCGTATCGCGACCTACCTTGAATCCTTGCGCGAGTTGTGCTCGATCGAGTGCCCCAGTGGGTTCAAGTCCGGCGTCGATGCTGCGTGCCGATGGGTGCAGGATTGGGCCGATGGACGCGGCTGGAAAGTCGATCGGTACCCCGACTACGAGGCCGGGGACAGCCTTGCTATATCGCTGCGGGGAGGTGCCGTTGGGGGGCTCAATGTCTTTCTGGCCGCTCATCTCGATACGGTGTATCCCATCGGTACAGCGGTGGCACGGCCGATGGCGCAGCTTGACGATCGATTGCTTGCACCCGGGATTGCCGACAACAAAAGCGGTCTGCTCTCCGGCCTCTTTGCTATGGCGGCGCTGGAAGACCTGGGCTTGCTCGAGTGCATGAGCACCATAACACTGTTTTGTGGGGCAGACGAGGAAAGCGATATGCGCACCTCGCTTCCCCTCTTCGCGGAGCTGGCTCCTCACTACAGCGTGGCACTGGTGCTCGAAGCGGGTAGAGAAAATGGAGACATCGTTCAAGCTCGTAAAACGAGCGCCCACTACGTGCTCGAAGTCGAAGGCCGCGAGGCGCACGCGGGTGTCGAGCCGCATCGCGGGGCGAATGCTATTCTGTCGATGGCCCACAGAATCGTGCTGCTCCAGGCCTTGAACGAGATGCGACCGGGAGTGACGGTCAATGTCGGGGTGGTGCGCGGAGGGACCATGCCGAACGTTGTGCCCGGATACGCTCGCGCTGAAATAGATGTCCGTGCCGTCGCCACGGCTGATCTGGAACCCGTTTCGCAGGCCATCCAGACCATTGTCGATTCTGACGACATTCCGTACACCAGTGCGTCTTTGCACGGTGGATGGAAAGCACCGCCGATGCCGTGCACGTCCGAAATCGCTGGCCTCGTTACCCTCGCTCGATCGTGTGCGGAAGAGTTGGGCTTCGAGTTGAACGCTGCTTCCACTGGAGGCGTATCGTACGCGAACTATCTCGCGGGGTTGGGGCTGCCGGTACTTGACGGCCTGGGGCCGGTCGGTGGCCTGGACCACAGCCCCTCTGAATTCATTTTGCACTCGAGTATCGTTCCCCGGACCGCGCTTTTGGCGCTCCTGATGCTTCGGCAGTCGGGACACAACTGAAAGTTGTCGCCGCGGGCCGCATCGGGCTACCTCCAGAGTTTCTTCTTGTTGCCGGGATCAGTTTGTGTCGCGACCAGCTCCTGCCTCAACTGAGCTAGGTTGCGTTCCATTTCCAGTTGATCCATGCGTAGTTGACCCTGCCTTTTTTCGAAGGAGTCGACGCTCTCGCGCGTAAGTGCGCTTACCGCGGAATGAATCTCTTCCCTCATCTGAGCGACAGCGGCCTGCAAGGTCTGTTGTTGCGATTCAACCATGCGATCTTGATTCGCGGTGGCCTGTTGAATTGAGATTGCAAGCGCGGTCAAGCCGCCCTGGATCGCGAGCGGATCTGATGGCGTCGCACCGGACTCGGAGTCAGAGGTACGGACGGCTTCGAGGGCTTCACGCATCTCGCTCCGTACGCCGGCGATCATGTCAATCATCGCCGAGTCGTCATGCACTTCAGGAGTCCTGGAAAGTTCTGTGAGAGCCGCGATCTCGCTGCGAAGTTCGGCCAGGTCATCATGCCATGAATCATTGACGACTTCGGCTTGAGCGGCGCGTGACTCCGAGAAGGTGGCGGAGAGATTCGCACGCATCTCGCGCAGCTGGCTGTACAGTTTTTCGTCGCGTTCTTCCATCCACCTTTGCTGGTCCTCCCTGCTCCTCTGTAGCGCGAGTTCCAGCTCGGCAATGCGCGGGGCCAGGGAATCGGAGGCATCCGCGTAGTCGCGCTCCTGAGGTGCCGGCTCCGCTCGCAGCATATCGAGCGCTGAGTGCAGATCTTGTCGCAGGCTGGTCAACTCCGCGTGTAGCTCCTTGTCGTGAGAATCCGGAATGCGGGTGACAGATTCGTGTATTTCCGCCAGTTCGGATCGGAGAGAAGACAAGCCAACGTCGGAATCGACTGTTTGGTCACTGGAAGTGCTCGCCAGCACCTGCTGCACCGCACCCTGCACTTCGTGACGGATCTGCGCGATTTCGCGGTGAAGCATAGCGTCACGATCGGCTGCAAGTCGATCCTCTTCTCCCCTATCGTTCAGGAGCTGTGCTGAAACCGCACGTGCGACATCATCCAGCGAGAAATCCTGCGCAGCGACTGCTCTTTCATCGCCTTCCGTTGCACGTTCCTGGAGACCCGCACGTAAATCGGCACGTACTTCTTGAATTTCCCTGCGGAGTTCAGCGATGACGTTCGTGACTGTCGATTCCCGGTCCTCGTGGTCGGGCGCCCGCTGAAGTTCGAGCATCCGGTCGACTTTTTCCAGCAGACTCGATTCAACCTCGGAATGGTCGTTCTCAATCGGCTTCATCGCTTGCATACCGGTGTTCACGAGATCCAGGTCTGCCTGCATTTCCGACATTTGAGAGACGAGTTGTCGATATAACTGAGTTTGCGCTTCCGACCAGTGGGACTGAGCATCGCCCAATCTGACGCCTATCATCTCGTCAAACGCCTCGGTTGTTAGTGCAGCTCCCTCCGGCCTGAAGTCACGAATCGCGCTCGCCGCCTCCAGGACCACATCGTTCGACGCGGCGAGTTCCTGTTGAAGTGACTGCCTCTGGGCCTCCAGCAGTGATCGTTGTTCCTCGCGGCTTCCGTTCAGCTCGTCTGCGAGTGCAGCCACGGCCTGGTGGAGGGCTTGAATTTCAGTCGAGTGGTCCACCGGATCGTTGCTGGGCGCCGTGACGGCCTGCGCGATGGTTGCGAGTTCGCGTTGTAGGGTAGCAATCTCCTGGCTGAGCGACTGCTCTCGTTGGTTGAGTAGCTCCAGCACCTGACTGTTTCCCGCCGAATGTGCAACAGACTGAACGTCGGCACGTAACGTTTCATATTCCGCCTCAAGCGCTACCGATCTTCCGCTCACAAGTTCGGATAGCTGCGTGAAGCGTGAGCCTGTCTCCGATACGTGCTGATCGAGTCGCTCTGCGAGACCGTTCAAGATAGTGCGCTGCGCAAACAACTCTTCGTTCTCTGGTTCCGGCAACGATGCGACGAGTGTCGTACGGATCTCTTGTCGGAGTTCGTGTAATTCATCCTGTCGCGCCGAAAGTTGACGGGTTGCAGCTTCATTCTGCGCTTCTTGCATGCCACGAATGACCTGCTGAAGGTCTTCGACCTGTCCTCGCCATGAAGCGATCTGTGTGTCGAGTGCCTCAACCCGATCGGTGGGAAGCTGATATGAGGCTTCGAGTGTTACCAGGAGATCGCGTCTCATGTGCGCGAGCTCGGCCTTCAAGGTACCTTCGCGCTCGAGTGCCTGCGCTTGTTGTTCGTGAGAAACGCGGAAGAGTGAGGCACCTAATTCGGTGATCTGATCCTCGATTGGCTTGAGATCTACACTTCCGTTTGCTGCTGCCTCTTCAGCCGGCATGCCGTACAGCGTCTCCAGCGCCACCCTCAGGTCTTGCCGCATCTGCGCCATCTCCGAGCGCAACGCGGATTCTCGTTCTTCGGCGACGCGCAGCTCGCGCTGATAGTTCGATTCGAGCACCCCTTCCAGTTGCGACACCTGCCGTCGCAGGGAAGTGAGCTGCATTTCATGCAGGTTGCCGTCCCCATCAGACAGAAGTCCTCGAATGGACGTCATGGCGGTTGCAAGGTCCTGTCGCAACTGCGTTATCTCAGTGCGCACATCTCCCGTGCGGTCCGGAGCCGAAGTTACAAGCGGCGCGCCCCCCGAGCCAGACGTCAGCTCACGCAATTGCCGGCGGAGTGTAAAGATTTCCTCTTGTTTGGCGTGATCATGCTCCCGGAGCAGCAATTCGAGTTCGTCCTGAGGCACACCGTTGTGAAGTATGCGCGAATAGTCAACAGCGTCAGATAGGGCGGATGTCGGCTTGCCGTTCATAGACTCCACTGTGTCTCCCTCCGGAGGCAAACGAGCGATGTATACGGGTATTGATTCCCGTTTTAGCAAACCATCGTGCGCGAGACCAGTCCAGGGGCGAGCGTCACGCGGGAGGGGTGACTTTCGTCGCGCCCAGGGTTTCGAGCCGGGAAAGGTCTACATTCCCGCCGGACAATATTGCGACGACTCGCCTGCCTTCAGCCCCTGGCACGACGCGTTGTAGTAGCGCCGCGACGGCCGCCGCACCCGCCGGCTCCACCAGCAATTTGGTGCGCTCCAGCACGATTGACATGGCTGCGCCGATCGCATCGTCCTCAACCGTCACCACGTGGTCCACCAGATCCTCAATGAGGCGAAGTGAGTTAGGGCCCGACCATGGCGCATTCAAGCCATCGGCAATTGAATGAAAATGCTCGAGTCGGAGTGGGCGGTGCGCGGCGAGGCTCTGTGACACGACATTCGAACCGCTCGGTTCCACTCCCACGACCGCGATCGATGGCCTGGTCCGCTTGATGAACGCGGCGATACCGGAAATCAAACCACCCCCCCCGACGGGCACAACCACCACTTCAACATCCGGAATCTGTTCCAGCACTTCTAAGCCGACCGTGCCCTGACCGGCGATGACGAATGGATTGTCGAACGGGTGAATGAATACCTGGCCCTCGTTCCTCTGAATGGTCTCCATGCTTTCCATGAGCCGCATGGGATCCACGAGTCGTACCTGGGCCCCGTATCCTTCGACTGCTGCAATCTTGCTCTGCATCGCTGTCTCAGGCATCACGACAGTCGCCCGAACACCTGCCATGCGCGCGCCGTATGCCACGCCTGCCCCGTGGTTCCCGGCGGATACGACGATGACTCCTCGATCCTTTTCCTCGCGTGACAAAGCAAGTATCGCGTTGGTGCCTCCCCTCGCCTTGAACGATCCCGTTTTTTGCAAATTCTCCGCCTTCAAAAACACGGTGCTTCCGGTCAGGCGCGAGAGGGTGGCGCTCGTCAAAGTAGGCGTGCGGTGCACATAGGCGCGTACGTTCTCATACGCAGCTTCCACCTGACTAAGGCCGACGGTCAGCTCAGGAGCCCATTCTCGATCCATGTCGTGGTTGCTCCGGTCGTTCTGCAATGCGGCCCTCATGCCTCGGCGAGTGGCCTGTCTGCCTCAAAATGGGCGATGCCACGGCGGGGCACACGATACCCGGCAAAGGGACTTTGTTAGGGTACGCGCCCAGGCCTGATGGCCCTGTGCAGGCGTCACCAGGGATGGTTTACTGGTGGCAATATACACCACTCCAAATCAGGGGGAGGAGGCGGGTCTGCACTTAAGGGAGGGCCAAATGGCAGACCCGCCTCAACTTGTCACTATCATACACCTGCGCCCCGCGGCCGAATCTTACTGTGACGACGAGCCGCGGCAAGGGTGGTATCGCGCGCTGGAGTAGTGGTCAGGCGTATGACCGACGGCGAACAGAGGTCATCGCTTCCTCGACACGTGGACCCAAACGTGCTATTGATGAGTTGGCCGATTCATTCGGCTGACTCATCATTTAAGCATGCGAAAGGAGGGCGTCTTGCTGTACTGGATTGTTGTGATCCTGGTAATTCTCATTCTCTTGGGCTTCGTGTTCGGGCGAGGGCGGATGTTTTAAGAGTTCGTCGTCCTTGAGCGAACCACGCGATCGTATGAACGAAAGAATCGGATCGCCCGTGAGGGGCGATCCGATTCTTTCGTCAACCCATGTCTATCCGATTCTTTCGTCAACTCATGTCTAAATGAACCGAATTCGTCCTTCTTTATCCGGCAAACACGTTCACCGGGAGCGTATAGAAGACGACACCAGCCATGGCATACAGCGCCAGGAGTTGAACACCCTCTAACCAATTGCTCTCTCCATCGTGACAGATGTACGAAAAAATGAGCGTGAGGAGGGCCAGGATAGAGAGTTCAACCGGGCTGAAGACCAGGTTCATATGGTGTCCGAAGAGACTGTAGAGGACGACGACCGGTGCCACGAAGGTGGCTATCTGAACCGACGACGCAGATGCAATGCCCAGCGCCAGGTCGAGGCCCGAGTCTCCTTTGCTGGGATCGATGCCTCCCCGTGAAACAGCAAACCGGATCGCAGCGTACGCCTCAGCCGCGTTGCCTGCGTTTGCAACGATCACGATTCCCACGAAAACCTGAGTCCAACCAAGCACGTGCGTGACGGGGTCGACGCTCCCGGTCAAAATGTCGGTCACGGGAATCAGTGCCGCCGTGGAGAGCGCTAATACAGCGCCGGCCAACCCCGGGGACCAATTGACTCGCACCGGCAGCTCTCTCGCGCCCGCCTGCGGGGGTGTGCGTATGTCGGCCGGTCGTAATCTCTTCCATCCAAAGATGGCGTATGCAACATACGCTGCATACGCGATCAACAACACAACTGAA
>DAINCT010000140.1:0-8330 GCA_036732245.1 Chloroflexota bacterium
TGCGACGTGTAATCCGATAGCGCGCCCGAATCAATGAGTTCGTCCAACGCGCCGGAACGTGCTTGCATCTGTTCAATACGGTCCTGGGCCCGTTCCACCGCCATGCCGATATCGTTCATCTCGCGCGAAATGCCGGTGAACGACTCGCCGATCTTTACCTGCGCGCTCGAGGCCTGGTACTGCGCCTTGATCGACTCTTTCTGCGTGCGGAACATATCGATGCGCGTCTGAAGCTTTTGGGATGCATCGGTCAACTTGGTCTGTTGATCGTCGAGCTGCGTGATCTGGGTAGTAAGGCTGTCGATCTGCGGCTGGATCGTCTGGCTGCGTTGCAAAGCCAATCGAGCCAGATCGTCGCGCCCGGCAGTGACGGCTCGCTGGGCCTGTGACTGCAAGTTGACGTTTTGCAGTCGCAATTTTTCCGACTGCATTTTTAGCCGTTGCTTCGACGTTGCTACCTCGGCCAGACCACGGCGCACGTCGGTGAGCAGGCTCAATTGTTTGTTATAGGAATAATCCAACGTCTCCGTTGGATCCTCCATGCGATCCAGCGCCTTACTGACTTTGGCGCCGAATACCGTTCGAATTCGGCTCCACAACCCCACAGGGATCTCCTTTGGATGACACTACAGCATTGTAACCCGTGATGTCACAGCGCCTCCCCTTGTTATCCGGCCGGGATGCACGTACAATACCTGAGAACCGGCCCACCACGAGTGATGCCTCCCCCGAAGTATTCACATGTGCGCACGCATCATTTCGGTAGCAAATCAAAAGGGTGGGGTCGGGAAAACGGCCACCACGACGAATCTGGGCGCCTCGCTTTACAACTTGGGGCACCGGATACTGCTCGTCGATATGGATCCGCAGGGCAACCTGAGCTCCAGCTTTGGAACAGTCGGGCGCGGAACAACGACCGTTGCCGACGCCATTCTTGACCGTAAGGTGCCGCTCCCGATCGTTCCTATATATAGTCGCGATAATGCTCGGCTCGATCTCATTCCGACTTCGGTCGCTCTCGCCACTGCCGAAGCCGCGCTGATGAACAAGCTGGGTCGCGAGTTTCGCCTGCGCGAACAACTCGACACCGTATCCGATCATTACGACTTTATTTTTATTGACACGCCTCCCTCGCTCGGACTGTTAACTATCAATTCCCTGGTTGCAGCCCATTTGGTGCTCGTGCCCACCGAAGCGCGTTACTTCTCTCTACAGGGGCTACAGATGCTGCAGGAGAGCATCGATGAGATCCTCTACATCAATCCAAACCTTCGGATCCTGGGAATCGTGTTGAGCAAATTCGATCGGCGCCTGAGAGAGGAGCAAACCGTGGCCGCATACCTTCGAGAACACTGGGGAGACCTCGTGTTTGAGACGCATGTAGGAACCAACTCAAAGATATTGGAGGCCGCGTCGGCCGGGATGCCGCTGATCGAGATGCACGGTTCGCATCGCGCGGTGGAGATGTATGCGTCGCTGGCGCGGGAGGTACTTGCACGTGTCTAGAGGTGGATTTGACCCAAATCGCATCGAGCCGGGCAAACGAGACAAGCCCGTCATTCCGCAAATCCTCTCACCGGAGACCGCCGCTCTTGCCAAAGGCTTCAGCGAGATAAAGGTCGTCGGCATTGGGGGAGCGGGCAATAACACGATCGACCGGATGATCGAGACCGGTGTGCAAGGTATCGACTTTATCGCCGTAAATACCGATGTCCAGGCTCTGGACCGGTCGGCCGCCCGTAAGCACGTCCAGATTGGGGATCGCCTGACCCGCGGTCTTGGTACCGGTGGTGATCCCCGTCTGGGAGAACGAGCCGCCGAAACCGATGCCGATGCCCTGGCCGAGGCGATGGCTGGCGCCGACATGGTCTTTCTCACTGCCGGACTGGGAGGTGGAACCGGAACAGGTGCCGCGCCGATTGTCGCCGAGATAGCGCAGCAGAGCGGCGCGCTCACAGTCGGCATTGTCACGTTGCCGTTTTCCTTCGAGGGTACGCGTCGCCGCAATCTAGCGGCTGCCGGCCTCGATCGGCTGCGACCGCTGCTCGATTCGGTCATCGTTGTGTCAAACGATCGACTCCTGCATGTGGCTCCCGTCACCACCGGCATTCACGAGTCATTCCGCATGGCGGACGAGACCTTGAATCAGGGCATCCACGGCATTGCCGACCTCATTTTGACGCCTGGTCTCATCAATCTCGACTTCGCCGACGTGCGTAGCGTGATGGAGCACGCCGGATCGGCGATTATGGCCATGGGAACCGGTGCCGGTGAGAACCGTGCAATCCAGGCAGCGGAACGCGCCATTTCGAGTCCACTCCTTGATTCGTCCATGGAGGGCGCGCGTGGAGTGCTTCTCAATATCACCGGCGGGCCCGATCTTGCCCTATATGAGGTCAACGCGGCGGCCGCGTTGATCTCAGCGAAAGTGGCGCCCGACTGCAACATTATTTTCGGTGCAGTCATTCATCCGAGATTGGGAGATGAGGTACGCGTGACCATCATCGCCACTGGCTTTGACCGCAAATAGTACCGAGCCGCACGCGATCGATGGCGGACCGCACCTGGCATTTGACTACGTTCGGCCGGGCGGCCACCGCGTGACCTTTGAGGCACAATTGCTGCGCGCTGATCGAGACGTCGTCATACTGTCGCATGTGGCGCACCCATCGAAGCCACTCGTCCAGGCGGGGCAGGCGGTCATCGAGGACGGGTACGACGTCGTATGGTTCCTGTTCAAAGGTCGTCCGTACGATATCGGTCGCTTCTACCGCCCTGACGGCACATGGACCGGATATTACGTCGATGTCCTTGAACCTGTCGTGTGGCACGAAGACGATCCGCTCAGCATCGCGCCGCTCGTCGACCTTGCACTGGACCTATGGATCGCGCCTGATGGCTCGTTTCGAGTGCTCGACGAGGACGAGTACGCCGCTTTCGTTGACTGTGGAGACTTGACGTCCGAGCAAGCCACTAATGCTCGATCGGCCCTGAACGAAGTCATTTCCTCGCTAAAGTCGGACAGCTTCCCTCCGTCGCTCGTAACGAACTACCGCCGGAACTCGCGGTAATATGCAATTCCTTTTTCGGCATGGGTCGAAAGAACCACACTACATAGACCCTAAGAGGGATTGCTGATGACCATAGGTTGTTGTACCCTTGCGAAGGCTCTGGGAGGGACCAAGTGACGAGACGCCACGCACTGCATGGGTACCTTGCCGCCATCGGCATTGGCTCCGCATGCATCCTTGCTTACTCGTGCTTTCAGTTCGTTCAACAACCGCGGCTTCACTCCCTCGGCATACTGTCAACGACGTTGCTTTTCCTGGCCATCACGTGGGCGTGTAACCAGCGTAGCGCCTACTTAAGCGACTCGACACTTGTTAATCTTGGCAGCATCGGAGTAATCGCCACTATCCTCGTCCTCCCGGTGCAAAACGCTCTGCTCCTCATCGGCTTGGCAAAAGTCGCGAGCGAAATCGTCATGATGAGCCGAGGACAGCGCCGTAGTTGGCGGGCCCTCGTCGTCAACGCCGGCGGGGCGGTCCTGGCAGCGCTTGCTGGCATCGTGGCCTTCCAGTTGGTACCCGGACACGAGTACCTGTGGGGCGAGAATTACAAACCTCTGCTCGCACTTCCCGCACTATTCGCGCTCGGAGGGACGTATCATCTCGCCGAAACCGCCGTTGTATCAACTGCCATCACTCTCACCAGTAAAGAGCATCTGGTTTCGATTTTCGTAAGCGTGATCCGCGATATGATCTTGCCGGAGCTTTCGCTCATCGTGGTCGGAGTGGTGTTCGCCGTCATGTGGCGTTTCAGGCCTGCGCTCTCCGCTTTCATTATTGTTCCTATGTATGTGAGTCTGCGGTCATTCGAGTCGGAGGCCCGACTTCGAAAGGAGACCATTGAAGCGGTCCTGAAAATGGCCGAAAGTATCGACTACCGCGACACCGGCACCTACGAACACTCGCAGCGGCTTGCCGAAATGACAAAGGAACTTGCGCAGGCGCTCGGTCTCACTCCTGAGCACTCGGCTGAAATCGTGCTCGCGTCACGGGTTCACGACCTCGGCAAGATCGGCATTAGCAACGACATCTTACTCAAGCCTGGCGCTCTCACTCCGGAAGAGCGACATGTCATGCAGGATCACCCTTCGATCGGGGCCAACATTCTGTCGAGCTACTCGGCTTTTCAGGGCAGCATCGACATCGTCAGACATCACCACGAACGTTGGGATGGCCGCGGGTATCCCAACGGACTCAGAGGTGAGGAGATTCCAATTGGTTCCCGCATCATAACCGTGGTCGATTCATTCGACTCGATGACTGCCGACCGACCGTATCGCCGCGGCATGACGGTCGACGATGCGGTGTCACGCTTGAAAGATGGAATGGGGACCCAATTCGATCCTCGAGTGAGCGCCACCTTCATTCAACTCTTGATTGAGAAGGGAACCTACCTCCCCGTGGAGAATTCCGGGCCGGATTTGCGCATCGTGACATGGGACGTCGGCTAGGCACGGGCGGCGTTCGCGCCAATGCCGACAACGAGATCAGGGTTGACCTCGAACCTCCGGTATCAGCCACACGAACAGGCTGCTGAGCACGATAACGGCTCCTTCCAGGAACCATAGACCTCGGTACGAAAACACCAGCAATAACACACCGCCAAGTCCGGCTCCCAGGGCCAGAGCGGTGTTGACGACGGTGTAACGCGCCGCAAACGCGCGTCCTCGCACCTCAGTGGGGGTAAGCGTTTGCACCAGGGTCACACCACAGATGATGAACAAGCTGTTGAAGAAGCCGGCCACCAGCAGCGCCGCCATGGCGGGGTAAATGCTGCTCACGAAACCGAGTGAGCCGTCGGCCAGACCCGTCCCGGTGACGCCTATGCCAAACAGCGCCCCAAGAGGCATGCGACTGGCCAATCGGCCGGCCAGCAGTGTTCCTAGAACGGCGCCCACCGCCTCTCCCGATTGCAGCAAGCTGTAACGAAATGCACCGCTCGCCAGGGGGCCCGTACTCCCGTGTCCGAGCGCGTGCTGCGCGAAAAGCGGCGTCAACACGAACGCTGCGCCTCCAGCTACGGGGGCCAGTCCCAGCACAATAGTGCTCCATTTGAGAAATGGATTCCCCCAGAGATGGGTGAAACCGCCGCGTACCAGATCCGGCACCTCTTTCCAGCTGGACAGCTTGCCCGCCCCGATCGATGGCACGCGCATCGCAAAGACACACAGTGCCGACACCAGAAATGTCGCCGCATCAAGATAAAAGGGAGCCTGGAGGCTAAAGAGGTAGATCAGAGCTCCACCCACGACATAGGCTAGATCTCCTCCGTTTTCTATCCCCTGGATGATTGCATTGGCGCCGATCATGCGCGACTCGGGAATCACGTCCGGAAGCGCAGCGCGGGCCGCTGTTTCAAATACGATCGTAAACGCATACAGGACGACCACAATCGGGTACAGGGTCCATAACGTGAGGGCTCCAAGCGATGGCACGGCTGCCAGAAGAACGGCGCGCCCTACGTCGCAGCCCACCATCAAGTGCCGTCGGTTGTAGCGGTCGACAAAGACGCCAACGAGTAAGCCACCGATGAGGGTCGGCAAGAGGCGGCACACAAAGTACACGGCCAGCGCCGGTGCAAACGAGTTCGACAGTTTGATGACCAGAAAGGTCAGAGCAATGATCGCAACTCGATCTCCCACTACCGAAACGGCTTGCGCTGTTATGTAGAGTTTGAACTCGCGACCGAAGTCCTGCACACTGTTCGCCGTGGACGGGTGATCGTGGGCATCCGCCTGCTCACTCATTTTCCCCCCTGACGAAAATCGCGCCATGTCCAGGAGCGCGATGTCGGTGGGTTATGCTCCGGTATTGTCGCAGACCGCCACCCGTGACATAAGTACTTCTTCCAATCCTTGACATCGTAAAGCGTACGACAAAAGTCCCTATTGACAGCAGGACTAAAGTCCTATAGATTGTGGGACGAGGTCACAGAGTCCTGGGGGATTGGGAAATCAGGACTGGGAGGGAAGAACGTGTTCGGTTCAGCGCGCCGCGTGAGGCTGTCGAAATCTGCCGTGTTTGCGGGGTTTTTTGCTCTAAGGACGCCCGCGCGCCCTGGCCGCCGAAGCGATCGGGTCTCTTCGCACGTCCCTGATCGGTCGTCCCAAACAATTTGTGACTTTCGGGCGATGTAATCATTGTCGCTTGCCTAAAAGAAGTACGTCTAAACGGAATCAGGAGAAGCAACATCATGATCAAATTCGGTATCGACTGGATTGACCCCCGCAAAACCAAGAATTGGACCGGCTAGTTACCACGAGGAGCAGCACCATGACCATGTACGGCATCGACTGGATCGACCCTTGCAAATCCAAAAACTGGACCGACTAGAGACCCTAGAACTGGCTCCGCGGGCCCGTAGAGTCGCCACTTGTATGCGCTCTACCTCTCGATTCTGATATCCGGCGAGACAACGACCCGCTTTTGGAACTCCGCCCGGCAATCGCACACACCTGTGCTTGCCGGGCTTTATCATGTCGTCAGGCACCGTATATTCGGAGTGTGCGCTTCCTCCAGACACTCCAGATCGTCCGCCGTGTCCAGATCGTGCGAAAAGCCTCGACGGATCACAGTGCGCACTGGTAGGTCCCTGGCGCGCGCGTTCTCTATATGACGCATGAAACTGTCCGGTCCAAATGCCGGCGCCATCACCTCCGGCGGAGACAACAGGATCGCTCCTGTACCTCCATCTTGAGTTGGTGCGATTGACACGCCTGGCTCAGCGTGACTGGAGTCCAGAAGTGCGCGGATGTCCCTCCACTCGAGGAGTGGCAAGTCGCACGGCAACACGAGCATCGACCGAGCTTTTAGGTCGGCAGCCCACGACGAAGCGTGAACCAGAGTTGGGTTGAGCCCGCCCATATCCGGCAACCATTCCACCGAACTGAGCGAGTCGACTAACTTCCGTTCCTCAGTTGCCACCGCGATGCGGTCAATCGCACCCACCTCTTTCAGGACCTCGACTGTTCTGCGAAGTATCGTCCCGACCAGCGTCGCGCGCTCCTTGGGAGACAATCGCGGAGAAAGCCGGCTCTTGGCCTCGGACAGGCGCTTTACCGGAATGACGGCTACGATCACCGCAAGCTCCGAGCAAAGGATACCGTCTCGGTCGCCAACCGATCTCGATCCTCAAGTGTGTCCATCACGGTTTTGGTGCAGAACACGGCGATACCAAGTGCCTCGATCTCGGTCGCTTGATCGGCATCTGCCTCGTCGATCACGATTCCGTCAATGATGCCCGCATACGCAGCCGCCACTCCCGCCGCGCTGTTCGGATGGCCCAAGAGTTTCATGAGTCGGCCGGCCGGGCCACTGACGGCGTCCGGTCCAACAATAGGGCTGACTGCCACTCGTACGGCCGAAACGGCAGTCAGGAGATCGTTCACTCCGGGCGTGGCCAGAATCGGCGCGATACTCAACGCTGGGTTCGAGTTGACCAGCACGATCGCCTCGGCGCCTTGCAGTGCTCCAAGCACCTCGGGGGTAGACGCTGCATCTTCGATGCCGTCGTATCGAATGGCGGAGACGGCATCCCGATGCCGTCTCCGCACGAAGTAGTCCTGAAACTCAACCCACTCCTCGCCTACCAGGAGCCGTGTCGATACGGCGAAATTCGTCATAGGAAGTATGCCGGCTTGTACCTCCAGCCGCTCCGCGATCCGTTTGGTAATGACCGTCAAGTTCACTCCGCGCCGCATTTCCTCAGTTCGAAAGAGGTGAGTTGCGAGGTCTCGATCGCCGACCTGGAACCAGGCCGGCGCACCGTATGCCCGCAGCGACTCGAGGGCGTGAAACGTATCCCCCTCGATTCCCCAGCCCCGTCCAGCCTGGGACATACCCGCCAGGGTATACGTCACCGTGTCCAGGTCCGGGCTCACGTGCAGGCCAAAGAATTCCAGATCGTCTGCCGTGTTTACGACCACATTGAGCTCATGCGGCGGCAACGTCCGATAGAGGCCAAGTACGAGTTTTGAACCGCCAACTCCCCCGCAGAGTGCGGTTATCATCGGAATTCCACGACCTCTTCAAACGGGCGACGATCACGAATTTTGCCGGGAGCAGCGGGATAGCCCATGAGCACGAGCGCTTGTGGAGCGTACGGATCTGGAAGGCCGACGGCCAATTTTACGTCCTCCGGACAGTACATGGGAGCAGCCATCCAGCAAGTGCCAAGACCGTGCGCGGCCGCGGCCAGAAATACCGTTTGCAAGACTGCGCCTACACTCTGTACGGCCATTTCCCACTCGAAGCGCGATCTTC
>DAINCT010000141.1:0-8305 GCA_036732245.1 Chloroflexota bacterium
GATTCGTTCCCTCATATCTCACCAGATGGCCTGTCCCGGTAGCGCCCCGCCAGCAATGCCGCCCAGACGCGCTGAGAGCCGATTCTGACAGCGCGAGCGCGGTATCTGCCCTTCGGATATCTCCCGGTTCTAGGACCGGCTTGAACACGCTCGCGCGCCTACGCAACAGCGCTGATTTCTGCCGTGATGACCCCTTGCATCTTCCCGACGGGCGCGGTACACTCCTAGTGCAATCGGTTTACTGATGTGCGAGGAAGGGCAGCAGATGGCACGAGTACGCGGCAACGGTGACGGAACGGTGACGAAGCGCAACACAGGCGCAGGCCTGCGCTGGCAAATGGCGATCTATGACGCGGACGGCAAGCGCGTGTACGCGTACTTTAAGACAGAGCGCGAAGCGAAGGCGGCGCTAAAAGCGGCGCAGCGCAATAAGGACAGCGGCCGTCCGCTGATTCCCGAACGGCACACGATGAGCGATCTGTTTGACGTCTGGCTCGCTGGCCTCAAAGGGCAAGTGGAGCGCGGCGAGCGGGCCTTCAACACGTGGCGCGAGTATGACAGTTACGTGCGCATACATCTAAAGCCCGCCGTCGGCACCATCGACTGCCGCCGCTTCGATGTACGGGATGCTGAAACCTTCCTAGCGTCGTTGACGCTCGCGGCGAAGACCCGGAGGAACATCCGCATTGCCTTGCGGCGCGCGCTCCAAGTTGCCTTCAAATGGGGTTGGGTCGATAGGAATGTCGTGAGCCTCACTGACTCGATCCCGCTGCCGCCGCGGGAGGCCGTGCCAGCGCTCACAATCGCCGACGCACAGCGCTTGCTCGCTGCGCTCAGCGAGGACCCCCTTTCCTCTGTCTACGTGACCGCGCTCTTTACCGGGCTGCGCGCGGGCGAACTTGCTGGCCTTGCCATTGAGCACATCGACCTAGACGGCGCTACTGCCCGAATATGTCAGCAAGTACAGCGCATACCGAGACAAGGCCTGGTCATCAAAGGGCTCAAGACGCGGGCGAGCAACGCGACGATTGACCTGCTGCCCGATGTGGTGACAGCACTACGGAAAGTCATTGGCGAGCGCAGCAGCGGCCTGGTGTGGGTGACGAAGAGCGAAAGGCCATATGACCCGGCGTACTTCACGCACCACTTCCAAAGCTCTCTCCGCGCAGCCGGTTTGCCGGTCATACCGCTCCACCAATTGCGGCACTACTTCCTCTCGTTTCTGCCGCTCCTTGACGTGCATCCTTCAGTCGCGCGAACATTAGGACGACACGCCAGCATGAGCACGACGATGAACATCTACACCAGTGTTGAAGACGGTCTCAGGCGTCAGGCAGTGAACAAACTTGCGGAGGCGCTAAGGGGTTCCGTGATCACTACTGATGTTCCTACTGATGTACGAGACGCTAACTTGAGAAGCGTGTCACAAGTTCAGGCGTGAAATCGCTACATTCCGCGATAGCTCAACGGTAGAGCAATCGGCTGTTAACCGATCGGTTCCAGGTTCGAATCCTGGTCGCGGAGCCGCTCCTGTGTCTGTGAGAACCAAGCGTCCGAGGTGTTAAATTCGGGCGCTTTTCCTTGAATGGCGCAGATACCTCCGTTCAATTCCAACACCAGTTCGCGGTCCTTCACGACCGTCTTTCGCACCACCAGCCCGATCAGCTCCTTCTGTTCGTGCGGCTGCAGGCAAGCGTACAGTTCCTGCACCCGCTCCAGTGCCTGCTGCACCCCCTTCGCCGTGACCGCCTGTGCTCCGCACGGCCATTGCAATGTAGCTAGTTATGTCATACATGGGCTATGCTCTGCCCATGAGAACAAAACGCTTTCGCGTCACCTTGACCCCGACGGAGCAGGAAGAACTCTGCCGTATAATCTCCTTTGGAAAGGCGCCAGCTCGAAAGCTGATGCACGGGGGCGCTGCGCCTTCGACGAAGACATCGCCGCCGCGGTAGCGGCGCGCGTCGCCAGTGTCGAACGCGTTCGCCAGCATTTGCGTTTGCGCACTTGTGCCTCTCGTATGGTTCTGGCGCCGGAGACGTTCAACGCCGGCCAAATCAAGTGACAGCCAAATCTAGTGAAACGGGGCTGTGGCAGGAGAATCAACGTGGACGGCCGTAGATCGTGGGATAGACTTCAATCCTTACTGCTTCAGTTAGGTTCAAAAATTGCCGCTGTTAGTCCATGGGACCTATTTCCGTGGTTTGATAACAATAATGCGAGATCGTTGTCCCGATCCTTTCGTATCAGGAGATTCATATTTTTTCAGAGGGTCTCAGGATTACAACCCGGCATGAGTGTCCTTGATGTTGCAGGTCAGCCGTCGGGTAGCTTCTTTGCAAACAGAGCTGACTTGCCTGTAAGCTATATCAACCTATATTCGGCGGCAATGGTTAAGAAAGATTTACTCCCTGAACATCAATATATTCAAGGAGACGCACGCTGCATCCCGATCAGAGCACAGTCATTCGACATTGTTTTTTCCAATTCTCTTCTCGAACATTTAGATGTTAGTGGTCAGCAGGCAGTTGCTCAAGAAATCCAGAGAGTGGGTCGATTCTATTTCATCCAGGTACCGTATAGGTACTTCCCATGGGAGCCGCACTACAATTTTCTCTGTGTGCAGTTCCTTCCTCAACGCTGCCAGCGTTGGCTTTGGTATCATTGGCCTCTCTCCTATGGTCGCCGCTATGGGTCATCTTTTGAACGCATCTCTCTCCCAACCCGAGGCGTCATTCGTGATTTGTTCCCTGCGGGCACAATCACTGCAGAGTCATTCGGCCCGTTTACGAAGGCTCTTTATGCGTGGGGATCTGGTCGACTCCCCCGGCGTGATTGACGGCTACAAGTGCATCAGGAGGACGTGCTAAGCTGCTGGCCCGGGATAGGCTTCACTTTTCCGGCTGGCTTGCTTGAGGCCCGGCCACGCGTGCGGCGAGCTTTGGCAGTCCGTCAAGAAGTGCATAACAATTGAGGCCAGCAGCTTAGTGCTCGACTGCGACGCGCTTGAGCCGAATGCGAGCATCAGCCGTGGTGAAGCGCCAGTTGACGGCAGTGCCCGCCCGATTGCGGGCCGCCTGCCACATCGCGACCTCACCCTTGAGCAGCGGCTTATCGGGGATGCGGCGGTCCAGGCACTGCCGGGTGAGCACGCTGAATTCGATCTCCGCCATGTTGAGCCAACTGCCATGCTTGGGCGTGTAGTGGATCTCTAACTTGTCCGCGAGCCGCTTCGCCTCCGCGGGCGGAAACGCTTTGTAAAGCGACGCTGGCGTATGGGTGTTGAGGTTGTCCATCACCAACACGATGCGCTCAACGTCCGGGTAGCGCACGTCGGCCAGGTCGCGAATCACGTGGGCGAAATCGACGGCGGTGCGTTGGTCGGTGACGGTCACCACCCGTTTGCCTGCCAGCGGTTCGGTCACCATGAACAGGATGGCGACGCCATTGCGGACATATTGGTAGTCTTCTCGTGCGGGTTCGCCTGGTGCGACGGGGAGCGGTGTGCGGGCCTCCCCAACGAGTTGCTTACTGGTTTCATCGAGGCAGACCTGAGGGAAGCGGAGGTCGAAGGGTCGCTCGTACACGTCGAGCACATCCTCCTTCTGACAGCCCTTCCGAAACGCGGGCTCGAGACCCGGCGCCGCCGTCGATTAGCGAGTTGCGAGATTGTTGCCAAGAGGGAACATTACTCGACGGCGCGCCCGAGGCCCGCTGCGAAGATACGCAAGGCGTCGGATTGCGAATCCGAGAGGTAGAGCTCCGGCCGGATCTTGCGAACTAGGTTATAAGCTGCCGGGAGGCCATAGCCGATACGGAGCAGGATTGCGAGCACGACGGTAAAACTCCGGCTGACGCCGGCGCGGCAGTGAACAAGCACTGCTCTGTCTTCCTCCATCCGCTCAAGCACCCAAGCTGACGCCTCCTCGAGTTGCGGCTGGCTAGGCGCATGAAAGTCGGCCACCGCGATCTTCCGGTAGGCGATGCCCGCCGTGTCGAACCGATCGCTGCGGTCGGCCGTCTCTGCCTGCAGATCGAGGACTGCACCGATGCCCAGTTGGCGTACGCGGCCCGGCTCACTCGCGATGTCGGAACCACCGACGGCCAGCGTTGGAGTGACCCACCAGCATCTGGGACTCGTGCGAGTTCGTGAGAATGGGAGGGTGAACCTCAAGCGCCGGTCCCCACCTTGCAAGTATCTTGCCCGAGGCTCATTCCTGATCTGATCGCAGGACTGCGGACCGTGCCCCTGAGCGATGATGGAGGCGGGTGGAACGGTGGAGGCGCCTGCCCCGATGCCTAGTAATATCAGGAGAGGCGGCAAGCCGGCTCTGTTTATCGACAGCGACGGACGAGCGGTTGTGCACTGCGTGGCAAAAGCGTGTGGTTACTGCCTGCGGCGATGAGCAAGCGGATAATAGAGGACGACGCTGCCGATCAGCATGATGGCCGCTGCCACGAGCAGAGGCCAGGCGCTCACCGAGCGCTGCGCGGCCATGCCACCGGTTCCCGTGTTGGGCAGCGCGATTGAGGGGGAGTTGGAACCTGCAGACGCGGCGGCGTTTGGTGCCGTGACCGGTGCAACAGCCGTGGTCGTAGCTGCCGCACCCGGATAGGCGGTCTGAGCCCGAGCGCCCACCACCGCCAGGAGCGCGAGGAGTAGACCCGCGAGTAGAACCAGCAGCTTCACGGCTGTAGATCGCACTATTCTCATAAGGACCTCCGTCATGGCATGGTATCGGACGGAGGAACAGCTGTCAACCACGTAGCAACGAAATAGACACACTTGTACCATCTCAGATTATTTACACTTCCCTCATCGTTAGAGTACCGGATCGCCGGAAGTTCAAGTCGCGGACCGTTTCGGTAATAACCCACGGAATCAGCGTAGCCCGCGTCTCGGAACGCGCTCGGTTGACTAACTCGCCCGCGCGAGCTCGAACACGAGGTTGCGATCCTGGGAGAAGTCAGTGGTGACTACGCCCGTAGGTGCACTGACGCGATGACCGTCCAGCGCGGCGGAGACAATAATCCAGCCAGCAGGCGGTTGGAGCGTGATAGAGGCCGGCCCGCCCGACGTCCCCGGCTGCTTGAGCAGCTGCAAGCGGTATTCCATCGTGGACTTGGTTCTGCTCGCGACGTTCTGCACGCGGCTCACCACGATGACCGTGGCCGCCTGATTCTCGCCGAGCTCCATGTACGCCGCGAATTCCCGGTGACCGGCTTCCGAGGTCACCGGCTCGGGGTGTGCGATCGGTATGCCGTTGAGACTGACGCTCAATAGCTCGGTGCCGTTCGGCGCCAGCACGCGGATGTAGTCGCCGAAGTAGTAGGACGGCTGACCGAAGACGCGGGCCAGATCCGGGTCGCTCCTCGTCCAAGCGGCCATCGGAAGCGCATACGACAGTGTAAGTTGGTCGGTGGCGCTGCCGTCGTCCCGCAAGGACACATATAGCGCTGTTCTGCGTTGCACCACCAGGTTCATTTTGCTGTGACCCACGCTGGCGTCGGCGACCATCACGAAGTCGCTGCCGGCGGCCGCGGGGACGCTGCCAGAGGCGCCGAGCCGGTCGATCTCCTGTTGGACGCGCGGATCCCTGTCGTACACAGCAACGTCGCGATGCTGCACGAGGTCTCGCAGTGTGGATACCATCTGTGGCCACTGGGCTGCAGGAAGCTGCTGCAGCCGGTCGAACGTCTCGCTGCCCAGCAGGACGCCGAACTGTCTTGGGTCCAGGCCGTCGGAACGAGCGGTGCCAGGCGCCGGATTGGTGATCACCAGCTCCTGCCGGATGACGTCGGCAGCTGTCACCGTGACGTCGAACTGTTGAACCGCGAGCGGGCCCATGACCCCCAGCAGTGCCTGTATCGTGTACGAGTCGATGCCGATGACACCATCGATCGGCTCGGGGTCACGCGTATTAACCTGGTAGACCTCCATAGCCTGCTGCGCCGAGGTAGGGAAGTCGAGCCACCAACTTACGTCGGCGAGGCTCATGGGCCAGCCGTGCAGCAGGTACTGGGTGAGCGCGGGCGGTGGCGTGACGTAGTTCTGTGGATCGGGCGGCGGCCAGTCGCCCACTCGCAGTTCATTCGTGTCCCCAAACGTGACGCGCGTGAGCTGACCGTGGTCGATCGTCACCAGGCCGTACGCCAGGCCGTACCCGCCGGAACCCAGGAGCTCGCTGCTGTCTCGCGCCAGCACGAGATAGGTGTGCGGCCCCTGGTAGCCGAGCGCCACCGGCAGCAGCGCTACCGCATCGCGGTAGGCTGAGAGTGCGTCGTCGGCCCGCGGCAGCTGTTTGTCGAGAGTCGCGAGCGCGCTGCGCAGTGGCCCGAGGAGACTGCCGGGCGGGATTGCGTCCCGCAGGCGGCGGACCTGCACGAGCTGCTGCTGTATGCGGTCGGCGGCCGGCTGCGTGGCGACGAGCGCAGGCTGCACCTGCAGCAGCAGCGGTGTCCCCTTGGCGTCGCGCATCTGCTGCAGCGTGGCAAGGACATCGGCCGCCTCCACGCCGGCGTCTCCCAGCTGGGCGCCGATAGCGGCCAGGTTCTTGGCCGCACGGACTTGGCGGCCGGCCACGGGCAGATGCTCACCTACCGCCAAGAGCGGGTCGCCATGGAGGATGGCCGACGCACTGCGGAGCCGACCCCGAGCGTCGAGCATCCGGGCGCGCGCCTGCATGACGTCTGCCGCAGAGATGGTTGCGATCTTGTCGCCGTTGAGGAGCGTACCCTCGACCGAGAGGAACGTCTCGCGTGCCGCTGTCAGGTTCCTGTACGCGCCGACGAGGCGGATCGCGTCCAAGCCGGCGAGAGATACGAGCAGCGTCGCGATGCCGGCGGCGTACAGGACTCTGCGGCGTACCATAACAGCGGGCTCTAGCTGTGGGCTACAGGCTGTTTGTCGGGCGAGGGACCGTTTTGGCTGGGTGCGGCAGCCTGGCTGGCGTAGGAGCCGGAATAGTCGTAGTAGCCCTGATAGCCCTTGCCGTGGCGGCTCACCTTGTTCAGCACCACGCCCAAAATGCGTGTACGTGAACGCCGCACGTGATCGAGCGCCGTCGCCAGCGCGCTCATACGGGTGCGGCCGGCATCTACCACGAGCAGAACGGCATCGGCGTGCGCCGCGAGGATGGCGGCGTCGGCGACTGCCACACTGGGGGGCGTATCGTAGACGACAAGGTCGGCCTCCTCCTGGAGCTTGCGCATGAGCGTCACCATCCGCTCGGAGCCGAGCACCTCGGCCGGGTTCGGCGGCAGCGGCCCGGTCAACAACACGCGCAGGTTGGGAACCTGCGTCTGCAGAAAAGGTAGACCTTCCTGGCTTGCGCTGAGCAGTGCGGTCGTCACGCCCTCTCGATTCGGCAGGCCGAGCGCTCGATGGATCGCGGGTCGGCGCAGGTCGGCATCCACCAGCACCACCCGGCGTCCCGCACGGGCGGCCATGATCGCGAGGTTGACGCAAGTGGTTGTTTTGCCCTCGCGCGGCTGGGCGCTGGTAACGACAATGCTGCGGATGTCCGTGTCTAGCCGCGCGAACTCAATGTTCGTGCGAAGGTGCTGGTAGGCCTCAAGGAGACCTTCGCGCCGGCTGCTGTCGTCCAGCACGCTGAGGAACGAATCGCGCCGAGCCGAGAAGCGCTGCACGACCCCCATCAGCGTCAGATCGTGCTGCTCCAGGTCGGCGGGCTCCTTCACAGTGTCGTCAAGATACTCGATCACCGCGACGACGGCGATCGCCGCCAGCAATCCCAACACGCCACCGACGATCGTGTTCACCGTCACCCTGGGAGACATCGGGTTAACAGGAACGCTAGCGGGTTCAACAACGTAAATCGTGTTCAGGTTGTCCGATGCGGAAGGGGTCACCCCCGCTATGTGCGGCCCGCCGAGCTGCGCCTCGCGCACGCGTTCGGCGAAGACCTGCGACACGGTGTTTGCTACCGTGGCGGCGAAGATTGGATCCTTCGACTGGAATGACGCGAGGATCAGCTCGGTCTGGAGCACGTCGGTACCCGCCACCGTCTTAAGGCTCTTGTAGGTCAGGCCGCCGCCGAGCCGTTTGGCCGCCTCGTCCAGCGTTGGTCGAGCGGTGATGATGCGTGCGTACGTCTTGGTAAGGGCCTGGCTGGCCGAGACATCCTGGAAGGTGGGCACCGACGCCTGCTGTGCGAGGTTGAGCAGCAGCGTTGCCTGGGCCTGGTAGACCGGCGTCTCAGTCTTGCTGAAGCCGTAGGCGCCCGCGGCACCGACTACCAGTCCGAGGACGAGCGTCCACCACCTGCGACGCAGGATCGCGAGG
>DAINCT010000142.1:0-8290 GCA_036732245.1 Chloroflexota bacterium
CGGGGGCAGACTAGCCTATAAAGTTAGGCGGGACAGGAGTTTGTGTCAACGGACACGGGGACTGTGTCAACCACGGATAGAAATGTCACCCTAATTACTCTGTCCGTGACTCACGGTGACGTATCATCCAGGCGATCGACCATCGGTGTGTGGTAGCCGGTCAGGCTGAGATCTCGCGCCACCTTTCGGGCGCGGAATCACCGAGCCGCGTACCCCTGACGAACTTTATTGAGTAGGAGGGGGCTTCGTCGTAGAGCTTCCGGCGTGACCTGAAAATACGAGGGATGTAATTCCGACCAGCGCAGCGACGAGTACGCCGACAATGGCTCCTGATTTCACCGGGGAGAACCGACGCTGACTGAGGTTAGCGACCAGGGAACGGGGAACTGCGACGCGCTCGCCCTTCCAAAACTCTTCATTCCCGTCGGGTTTTATCACCGTTCTGATACCGAGGAGCAGACTGTCGCCCGATAGCCCGAGATAACGACCGGACAGACCAGTCACCTTGGGGCCCACAACACTCGCCATCTCTATTGACCCGGTGTCGGTCAACATCGCTACCAGCTCAGTGCCCGGAGCCGGAGGAAATGAGTTGAGCGGAACCGAAGTGTAACACGCCCCCGTGGTGGCAAGCGTCACAACAGCGGCAACTTTTCGAAATCTGAACATCAGGTTTTTTACCCCGGAATCCGCAGGGTGATCGAGACGAACAACCCGGCGTCGAACTTCGACGCCGGGTTGTATCGTTGCTTTCCGAGCTTTCGTTCGCGAGGAGCGTTCCCCAACCCTAGCAGGCGTTGGGATCGTTCTGATTACGCGCCGGCTGCGCGGATGGAGCAGGAATGTTCGGGTTCGAATTCCGCTCGTTGATTGGATAAAGGAACCGTGCCGGGATTGCAGTTGCTGTCAGCGCCGGGGTGAGTCTTGGATAACACGAGCGGTTGTAATCCTGGAAGGTTTCGACCTTTTGGAAGTCTTCGATCCACTTTTCTGTCATGATCTCCGCATAGAGCGCTGAGC
Organism: Chloroflexota bacterium; assembly: GCA_036732245.1. GTDB lineage: Bacteria > Chloroflexota > UBA5177 > UBA5177 > UBA5177 > JANWJD01. Next base: position 1,021 of record DAINCT010000142.1, read on the forward strand.
CGACGAGCACGACCCGGTTAAGCCCGACGTCCTGTCGCTCCGCGTTCAGGGCAGCGAGTGCGGTCACGTCGTCATTTGTTTTCGAAGCTGCTTCGGCGATGATCAGCTGGTTCTCTCTCCAGGTGACGAGAGGCTGACGGAATGCGGGATCCAATCTTATGTCGCTGAGATCGGAGGCAGTCTCATTGTTCTGGCCCGGCTTCGAGCCGACGAAAGGCGGCCCGGCGTAGTACTCGGCGAGTCTCGGGTCGTTGCGGTTTTTCAAAGTGTCGACCAGCGCCTCACCGGCACGCATATAACCCGACCGGTCAACAATCTGGAATTGGTACCACTGGTTCGACTCCGCCGGCACCAGGCTGTGGAACGCAGTGTAGTCCCCTCCCGGCTGGATGCCGAGATTTGCCTCCGCCAGTGCCAATGCGTAATTGCTTGGAGCGAGTTCAGCCTGATGCAGGTAGTAGCGCGCTCGCAACGTGTGCGCGAACGCGACCCACTTGGACGTGCTCCCGCCGTAGACCAGATCGGCCGTACCGGGCCCTGCTCCGACGCCGGCATTCAGATCTGCGATGGCAGACGCCAGCAGGGTCTCGATGGCGGCGTAGACATCCATCTGCTTGTCCAGCTTCGGAGTTGCCACGTTCTTAATGGCCTCGCTGTAGGGGACATCCCCCCACACATCCGCCATCATCCCGATGAGCCAGGCCTCGTAGATCTTGGCGATACCCAGATACTTCCGATCGCCAAGCTTGGAAACCTGATCCTGGAGTTTACGGGCGTCGATGATTCCTCCACCCGTATAGAAACTGGCCCATTCACCTTCGAGATCGCCTTCGCCGACACTATAGACATCGAATGAGGTGAACTGGCGTTGCACCCCTGCCATCTGCTGGTGCCAGACGGCCGCGAACCGCGCGATCTGCCCTTCATTCAGGAACCACGTGTTGGCCTGAATGGGAACGAAATACTGATCCGGCGTCCTCGTAGTCGTCTGCTTGTTTGGATCGGTTGTCAGCTTCGGACCGCTGAGAAAGTCGCCACAGCCCGTGGTGACCGAAGCCAAGACGAGGCCGGCGAGCAAAACCCTGGTTGATTTATGCATTTATGAATTCTCCGTCCGCTTAGCGGTTGAGGCCAATTGAGAAGACAAACGACCGCGTTTGCGGATTGTTGAAATAGTCGATGCCGCGCACCAGAACTGCGGCGCCGCCGAGATTCGTTTCGGGATCGATTCCAGTGTACTTCGTCCACGTGTGCAGATTGCGTCCCGCAATTCGCAGATCGACGCTCTCGAACCCGAACCCACGCGCGAGCCAGTCAGTCTTGAGGTTGTACGACAGCGACAGCTCCCTCAGCTTCGAATAGCTTCCGTCTTCGATAAACTGAGCGGATACCTGCCCGAAGCCGCTGCCGAGATCCGTGTACCATCCCTCGTCGAGCAGCACAGGCACATTCACGCCTGGACCTGCAACGACTCCCGAGGCGCCCGGGTGCGCAGGCATGTAGTTCTTCCCGAACGTGACGGTCTGGTAGCGGTTTTCGGTGACCTGGGACTTTCCGAAGAAAGTCAGAGCCCCCTTCGTTCCGTTCCAGATCTGGCCGCCACGATGAATGTCGAGGAGGCCCGAGAAGGTAAGGTTCTTCCAGAAAGTGAACGAGCTCCTCACGCTGCCCGTCCATTTCGGCTGGGGATCGGAAATGATTCGATTCGTCGGATCGGTGATCGGGAATCCGCTAGCCTCGAGATACAGCGCGCCCCTGGGGGCTGAAGCACCGCATTGCTGATCGATGTTTACGCCTCCGATGATGAGGCCGAGGCCGCATCGCGCGAAGTCGAAGCCGCGGAGAACGCCCACGCGAGAGCCCTTCCAGGCGGCTCCCGAAGCACCCTCGAAGCTGCCAGCCGCGACATCGATGAAATCAGAGCCGGCGAGGTCCAACACCTTGTTGTTATTCTTGCCCCATTGCAGCCCGATGTCCCAACCAAATGCAGGCCTGGTAATTGGACGCAGGTTCAACGTTATCTCGGTCCCTGTGTTCTGGATCCGCGCAGCATTCGATGCCTGCTGGGTAAACCCGGTAGAAGGAGCCAGGGGTGTCAGTAGAATAACGCCCTCGGTTTTCGAGTTATAAAGCGTAATTCCGAGATCGGCGTAGTTCCGGAACAAGGCGAGATCAATTCCGCCCTCCAGTTCCTTCGAGATCTCGGGACCGAGATTCGGTTGCGGCTTGATCGTGCTGGTCGTGAGGCCACCAAGCCCATTCTGGCTCGTGCTGAGACCATCTGTTACCCAGCCGTCGACGAAGAAGCCAGTCACCAGCCCCCCAATTGTCGAATAGACCGGAGGGATCTGTCCCGTCTGTCCATAAGCAAGACGCAGTTTCCCTGTCGGGACGAGCCCACGGAAATCACCCGTCGCCTGCGTGAAATTCCACGCCATGCTCGCTTTGGGGAACCAGTGCCGCTTCTGACTGGCCCCGAACGTCGATGAGCCGTCGTTGCGGATTCCGCCGGTCAGATAGAGCTGGTTGAACAGATCGAGAGTCGCCTGACCAAAATATGCCTGGGTGTGTATGAGGCTTTCGAACTCGTCGGTCTGGAGGTTAGCTGGAATTGTGTTGTCCAGCTGGTAGGGCGTCGGCGCGATGAGCACCGAGCCCTGACCGGCGAGCTGCTTGCGGTGGACGCTCGAGAGATTGTTGCCCAGCGTCAGCGAGCCGCCGAGATTGGGGTTGAATGTTTTGGTCGCAGTCGCCACGAGGTTGTGGTCGATGATGAGATTCACCAGGTCGACTCTGTTCACTCTCCCTTGGGGGAAGGAGCTGCTCGTCAGAGGTAGCGCTTCGAGTCTCTCGTCGCCGTAGTAATCGGCGCCAAGCGTCTCCCTGATGGTGAACCAGTCGTTCGGAGAATAATCGGCGTTCAAGTTGCCGAATGTGCGCCCGACCTGGGCGGTCGCCACATCTCGATTGAGGACGAAGAAGGGGTTGTCATACCCGCGGCCTACCGGACTGCTCTCCGAAGTCGGCGTCGGTCTCGGGTACCGGTAGGAGCGGTGCAGGCCGAGCGAGTCTAGGTATTTCTTGTTGTCGAATTCCGGCGGGGTGCGGAGTGCGCCCAGGAGCAAGCCGCTCAGGTTCGACCCTTTCTGCACGAACGCTCCGCGATCATCGACGAATGAGACGCTGCCGCCGACGTTGAAGCGATCGGTCAGCCGGTGCGACGCCTTGAGGCGAACGGAAGTGCGGTCGTAGAAGTTGTTTGGACCCGTGATGATTCCGCGCTGGTCGGTGCGGGTCGCCGAAGCGTAGAAGAGCGTGCGGTCGTTGCCGCCGGACGCCGACAACGTGTGGTCTCCAGTAAATCCGTCCCGGAAGAGCTCGCCCCAGTGATCGTAGATGGGCGTGCCCGGGGCGAGCTTCGGCCCCCAGCTTACCGAGGTTGGGCGGCAGCCGATTTTGGTGCAAGTCGCCGCCACTTGGCCAAAGCCCTGCCCGTAAGTCGTTTGCAGCGGCACCGCGTGAGTCACATGGTCGACGGAAAAATTGCTCCGGAGCGAATACCTGGTCGCACCCGCGTGACCCGATTTGGTAGTGATCATCACCACGCCCTGACCGGCCGCCGAGCCATAGATCGCAGCAGCCGCCGAGCCTTTGAGAATTTCGATAGACTCAACGTCATTCGGGTTCACGTCGGCGGCGCGGTTGGTCGCGACGGTACCGGCAGTATTCGCCGTGGTCGCCTGAGTGGAGTTATCAATTGGCACGCCGTCCACAACGAACAGTGGCTGACCGGTGGACTGGATCGTCCGGTTTCCTCTAATCTGAATGTACGACGACGCACCCGGCTCGCCGGACTGCGAAGAAACGACAACATTCGGCGCCTTCGCTGCCAGCGCGTTCACGATGTTGATCTCATTGCTCTTGCGGATCAGAGTCGAGTCAACGCTGTTGCGCACGTTGCCAAGCTTCTCCACAGAGGTCGTAGTGCCCGCCCCCGTTACGACAACCTCACCGAGCTGGAACGGGTTCAGGGCAAGAGCGAAATCGCGGGTGATATTCCCACCCGTCAGCGTGATCTGCGCGTTTCGGCCCGTATAACCGATCCTCCGTGCAGTCAGCGTGACAGTTTGTCCCTGAACGCGGGCCGATGGGATTGTGAACGAGTATCGTCCATCGGCGTCGGTAGTAGAGCCAGCGCCGAAGCCCTGGATAAACACCGATGCGCTTGGTAGGGGCTCTCCACTCTCCCCGACAACCCTCCCGGAAATGACGGCGCCCTGAGCGCGAAGCGCCGCGGGTACCACCAAGAGCGTTGCGAGGAATGCATACACGAACTTTCGCACTGTCCTCATCTTTCCTCCTTAGCGCCGAAGCTGCCACTGGCGCCATACGAGAGACATCACGCGAAGCAGGACTCCGCGCGCGTGACGGACGGACTTAGAGTGTCCGTCCGCAGATCACAGATCAACCCAGTTTATTCCCTCGCCAGAGAAACTGCAAGAACCAGCTCGATCCGGGACCCGGTAAAATCTGAGGCAGGTGTGCTTGTGCGCACCTCATGCCTGGAAATGCGAGAGGGCAGGCAGGCCGTATCGCTCACGCACTCGTTCAGTGAAGGGTCGGAGCAGGTGGCTAATGCTGGTTAGCGTAAAAGCCGACGAGCGGCTGATCAATCCTGGTGATTGTCAGAAATTGCGCACTTCTGTAACTTGCAGGTGCCCCGACCCGCGGACGCAGCCGTCCCTAGGCCGAGGGTCCTACGTCAGAGGTCATAATGGACGTGGTCCGCCGTCCGCAGCATTTGCTCGCGTCGCCCGCACGGGTTAGCAGTGGGAAGTCGCGGCTATTTGCTGTACGCAAGTTGCTTTTGCCTCCTCTCGCGGCGGCTCTCGCAATCTCCCTCTCTGCCAGCGACCTCGCTTCTCAGCAGTTGGGAACGCTCAAGGGGGCCGTCACCACCGCCGACAAGAAGCCTTTACCGCAAGCACACATCAGCGTAGTAGGTATGGCGCTGACTACCATTGCAGCCAGCGACGGGACCTTCCGCATCCCGGCATTTCCCCTCGGCCCCCAGAGCGTAGAGGTCAAGCTGCTCGGCTACAAGACGGTGCTCGCGACCGTTACGATCGAATCGGACAAAGAGACTGACCTGCAGGTCGTTCTGACTGCGGTCGCCATTCCGTTGGAGACGGTACGAGTGAGCGCCGACACATTCGTTCTCCCCGAGATGCGCGGATTCGCTGAACGAAGGGCGAGAGGCTCGGGCACTTTTTTTACCCGTGCGGATATCGAGCGGATGGGGGCGCGCCTTTTTACTGACGTGCTTCGGAGAGTACCTGGAATGCAGATCGAGCCCCTGGACGGCGCGTTCGGACCCAACTATTCGGTGCAGACATTACGTAACCAGGGTGCAAACGGCGGCCGCGGTTGTCCAGTGCTTTTCTATATGAACGGAATACCGTTTCCGCGAATGGGTGACCTCGCGATCAACCACTTCGTATCTCCGGGCGAGGTGGCGGCAGTCGAGGTGTACACCGGTGCTTCGCAAATCCCGCCCCAGTTCAACTCGGGCATATACAACGCGCGCTGCGGAGTGGTCGTGATCTGGACGAGGATCAGCACCGCAGCTAGCAGATCATACTAGCGGCGAGAGCAGGTAGCCGGTCGCGCTCGCGAACTCCTTCGGCGAACGGCCCGAGCAGATGTGCGATGCTGTTCGCGTAGTAGCTCACAAGCGGTCGATTGCCGGGAAGAACTGAATATCCCTCACCAGCGCTGACAAGAATTCGCCGCATGCTCAGCATCCGCCACGCGCGATCGAAGATTTCTTCGACGCTCCCTTCGTGATAGATCACGCGGGCATTGAGCTCCTTGAGCACATCGCGCATCTCCGCCATTCGCGAGAGAAGCTGGGCGCGGGAAATGAAATCACCATCCAGGCTCTGTATCGCGGCGCACGCGAGCGTGACCGGCGTGACGGGAACGATCGCCGCAATTTTCTCCAACATTGAATCGGCAAGTATTTGAACGCGCGCGAGACGGTCGGATCGCTCGATGTCAAACAAGCCTCCCGTTGCGTAATCCTGCTGGTCGAGCCAGGATTCGAGCGAAAACGGATCTCCCACCACGACCGCCGCGCGGCCATAGCGCTTCCACTTTCGCGCGACGATACGCGCCATGTTCCACCACACGTAACGCAGTACTTCCCCGAACTGCACGTGACGCGGCGGACGCCGGCGTCCTTCGCGAGCATCAAGCTCGCGCAGAAGAGAGCGGTCCTCGAGCACGCGATCGTAGTTGATCGCCACTGGAACGATGTAAAGACGCTTTCTCATGGCCGGATCGCGAGCTACTCCGAGTATGTAATCGAGAAGGCCGATCTTCGCCTTGCCAAGTTTTCCGTCGCGGCTCAGTCCGCCCTCGAGGAAAATTCCCTGCGTTACTCCGTTTCGCGTGATGAGCTGCACGTATCGCTCGAGGACGGTGTGATAGAGCTTCTCTCGATATTTCCTGCGTATGAAATACGCCCCGAACGATTTGAAGATGTACTCCAGCGGGAACGTGCGCGCCCATTCTCCTACGGCGTACGAGATGGCGACCTGGCCCGACAGCAGGTACCCTACGAGCACGTAATCTGCGTTGGATCTGTGGTTCATCAGGTAGATGACTATCGCATCGCGCGGCAACGCATCGCGCGATCCGTTTCCCACGTATTCGGCAGACACTTTATAGAAAAAGTTCAACAATGCGCGACTCACAACGAGGCCGACTCTGTAGTAAGTCAGGATATTGAAGAAGGGGACGATCTCGTCGATGTACGCCTCGACGCGCCGCCATGTCCCCGCTTCGTCAACCGAGTGCTCGGCAGCGTGTTCTCTCACCGCGGCCGCGATCGCTTCATCGGCGAGAAGAGTCTCTTTAATGAATGCCTTCTTGGTGAGCTTGAACCGGTCCACGCGCGAGTGGGAGCGGTGCAGCGCGCGGAGCGCCATTCGACTGGCCCGGTTTCGAACGAGCAGCCCGATCGCGAGCGCAGCCAGGAGGATGCCGACGATAACCCAGGGCGCCACCCGTGCGGCTAGCGAAATCCGGTCTTGGGCGACAGAGCCTGTGGCGCCTGTGGCGTCCCGGGAGCAGCTGCCTGGCGTCCGTTTTCTCGCAGTGGATCCGCCTTTTCCCGGCTGCTTTCGGGAGGCTGGAGCATCCCGCTGCCGGACACGAGCTGGGCAGCCAGCACGGTCTGAATCACGCTGGTGATGTTGCTCGTCGC
>DAINCT010000143.1:0-5952 GCA_036732245.1 Chloroflexota bacterium
GCACGAACGGCCAGTTCCGCACGCCGCGCGCCATCATCGCCATGATCGTCGCGCTCGTCGATCCGCGGCCCGGCGAGCGCATCTGCGACCCCGCCTGCGGCACAGCGGGATTCCTCGTCTCCGCCTTCCAGCACATCCTGCGCCGTAACACCTCGCCGGCAAGCGCCGCCCGCGGAGAGCTCACCGGCGACCAGCTCACCCCCGCCCAGTGGGAATTCATCGAGCGGCACGCATTCACGGGCTTCGACAACGACGCCAACATGGTCAAGATCGCGATCATGAACCTCTACCTCCACCGCCTGGAGCGCGCCGAGGTCGAGTTCTTCAACCCGCTCACCACCAGCCTGCGCGGGGGCTACCCCGGCCGCACCTGGGACGTCGTGCTCGCCAATCCGCCGTTTGCCGGCAAGATCCAGAACGAGAGCATCCTCGCCGACCTCAACCTCGATAGCCGCAACACGGAGCTGCTCTTCCTCAAGTGGTTCATCGACCACCTCGCCCCCGACGGCCGCGCCGGCGTCATCGTTCCCAACGGCGTCCTCTTCGGCGGCAACAAGGCCGCCGTCCGCCTGCGCGAGATGCTGCTCACTGAGTGCGACCTGCAGGCGGTCGTCAGCCTGCCCTCGGGCGTCTTCAAGCCCTACTCCGGCGTTGGCACCGCCGTGCTTGTCTTCCAAAAGGGCGGTCCAACCGAGAGCGTTTGGTTCTACGACCTCCAGGCCGACGGCTTCAGCCTCGACGACAAGCGCGTGCCGATCGATGCGAACGATATTCCCGATTTACTAGCGAAATGGCCCGAACGCCAGGATGGGCTCAGCGCCTTCCGCGTTCCGGTCGCTCGGATTCGCGACAATAGCCTCAACCTCACGCCGGGCCGATACCGCGAGATTTTCGAAGATGCAACCGAGCATGACCAGCCGAGCGACATCCTAGCCGAAATCTTGCGATTAGAAGAAGAGATCGTCGTGAGGGTAAAAGTTTTGGCTGAAATGCTTCAGAGATGAACGAGAAATCAAACGAGTTCGGGAGGGGGCTAGCAAGGCGATTAGAGACGACCGTGCCAGCAAGCTGGGCTGTCGTCAGGATCGGCGACATCGCGCAACCCGCAAGCGGGTTTGCATTCCCGAAGGCATTCCAAGGCCAACCAGACTTGGCCATACCGTTTGTCAAAGTCAGCGACATGAATGCGGATGGTGCAGAGGTCAATATTTCGACCTCCGCCCACAAAGTTGACCGTCAAATCCTCTCAGCCATCCGGGCACGCACCTACCCACCAGGCACAGTTATCTTTCCCAAGGTCGGTGCTGCGCTGCTCACAAATAAGAGGCGTATTTTAGCCGTCGAGGCTGCGTTTGATAACAACGTGATGGGCCTCGTGCCGAACGGCGTCGAGTCGGCTTGGCTCTACCTGTGGTTGTCCACCATTGACTTCCGACATATCGCAAACGGCGACGGGTTCCCCCGACCGCCGCACCGCCGAGCTGGTCCCTGCCATCTTCGACGAGATGTTCGGCGATCCAGCGACGAACCCAAAGGGGTGGCCCAGAGAGCGGCTTGGCAATCTTGTGCAATTCGTCGGCGGCGGTACTCCAGCGAGGGCACGACCCGAATATTTCGAAGGCACGATTCCCTGGGCGACGTCAAAGGATATGAAGTTCGACTATCTCCGCGACACTCAAGAGCACGTGACCAATGAGGCAGTGGCTAACAGCGCGACGCGCATCGTACCGCCGGGCTCCGTTCTGGTGGTGGTGAAGAGCAAGATCCTAGCGCGGACACTGCCGGTGGCAATCGCGGAGGTCCACGTGTGCTTTGGGCAAGACCTAAAGGCCATAATATGTGGCGAGAGATTAGCGTCCGAGTATCTGGCGAGCCTCCTACGGGGATCGGCCAAGATGATCATAGCCCAAGCTCGCGGCCTCAACACTGAAGGGCTTACGCTTGAGATCCTCGGTCGTGTGTCCGCCCCCGTGCCCCCCTTGGCGCTCCAGCGGGAGTTTGCTCGACGCGTGAAGCAACTTAGAGCGATCGCAGCCCGGCAGGCTGAGAGCGGCGAGCGTTTGGAGGCGCTGTCGCGGTCGCTGACGGAGCGAGCATTCAACGGAGAGATTTGAATTGAACCACGCTTCGCGCTGATTCTTACCCGCGCTGACGAGCTACGAGTGCCCATCGCGCCCCTGGCGGTTCGACTTCAACAGGGCCAAGGCGGAGGTGATGCGGCGAACAATATTCTGAACTACAAACCCGAGCGCCGGTACCAGGTGCTCCCCCTGTTACCAAGCCTTCAACTAAACTTTTGCCGCTCCACCCAATCCGACAATTTGCTCCGCGTTTCGAAGTCATCGCTCCTTAGTGCCAATGTCACAATAACGTTCCCAGTCAAGTTCTGTAGCCGCCTCACATCCTCATCCGTTATGTCCGCAGTGCCGCCATGACTGATGCGACTGCGCTTGTCGTATAAATCTTTCACTAACTTCTTGAGCAGTAATCTGCTATCGACATCGTTGCCAAGAATGATTGCAACCGACTCACTTACAGCAGTGGAAATTGGGCTATTAGGTGGGCCGCTGAGCAATGATTCAAGAGCTATCATCATGCTGGTGACTTTATTAGCATTATCACGCTGGCCATGAGCATCGGCGGACCAGTGCACTGCCCGGAGCAAGCTTTCCTGCAAGTCGTTCAACGTCATCAGGGTAAGCAAATCACCGAGGGCGAAGAAACCGTATCCTACCATCGATGCCAGAGCATCAGCGTTTAGTTCGAAATTAGCAAGCCTGCCGACATTTGCACTCGCTAGCTGGACAGAATTCTCGTGTGAGCTGTAGCTAAAGGACGTCCGGGAGCCACCGGCTAATTCTCCTTGTATCGCGATATTCACCCTGAACTGCGACGGGTACAGTGCGGGTATCACATATCTCAAAATCTCAAGAGCACGTTCCGTTTCATGAATAGCGTAATCTGTGGCTTTGTTGTGCTCAGCCTTGACAGTAACCACTGCACAAACACCGCCGCGCACGCGGCCGATGACTGAAGGGATGTACTGCGTCGACATGACCTTTTTGGTGGCGTCGTCACTCGTGGTCGTGTTCATGATTGAGGTGAACAGATTCAATAGGTAGACAAAGCGTTCGTCAGTGATGTGAGTTAACGTTATGTTACCGAATATGAGCGCGTCAAAATCCATGGTCAATCCATCTATGGGAACGTATATCACATATTCTTCATCGAAACCTTCGAGGTCAGTCACTATAGAGGCAAGGTGTTCGGCTGCTGTATTACTGTCACCGGTCGCGATAGTATTTGCGATAATCTGGTTCACCTTGTCTCGAAGAAAACCGGTGGAAAAGGTCTTACCCCAGCTTGGTTCCTTCTGAAAGTCCGAGAGAATTCGGTCGTAGATATCGCGTTGCTCACCTGTGAAGGACACGCCGACGCCCTCGTGGACGAAGAAGGATTCGGGCTCTTGGGGTGAAGGGCCGATCGGCTGAGCGTCACGAGCGAGCTGCGCGATGAGTTCAGCGAGGCGGGCTTTGCTTAGCCGGATGCATGCGATCCCTCACCACCGGAATGCTCATTAGGGATGCTTAGAGGTAGGTAGCCTGGCCGCAGAATAGGCGGCGGTCCAGTGGCTGGCCAACCTAGCAGGGTGCGCCGGTAACCGCCTGCATAGTCGATGCGACGCAAAGCACGCACGTTAGGCGTCCAGCTTTCGAAGATATACCGAACGCCTTTGTACCACCTCCTTCGGGTCCGGTAGGCCAGCCGCGCCGATAGCGCCCCAGCTACCTAAAGCGAACGAGCGAGCTTGCCCTTGCTGGCATTCGAGATGGACCAGGATCCGTCAGCGCTTTCGGTAACCTCCACTTCGTGCGCTCGCGCGATGGATGCGAATTTTGCAGATAGACGAGTCGGCGGATTCAGGAATGTAATTCGAAGCTCTGCCGGTGTGGACGCCGCTGTCATCAGCTGCTGTATTACTAGAAGGAGTTCGTCCACGAATGATGGCGTGACGGCATCGACCCCCCTGAAGTCCAGGACGAGTTCGGATTCAGCGCCGCCCAGCAAAGGCCTGAGCGAATTCTCTAAGCTCCTCGCGGACTCTCTGGTGACCAGCGCCCGCATGTTGAAGAGCGGGTAGACTTCCAATGAATCCATGTTCGTTCCTACGATGGTATTGAGACGTACACGAGAGTACCTGGGAACAAGGTCGTTCTTCTTGACTCACTCTCCACCTCTTCGCTCGTTTCCAGCATGCCGAGGCCGGAATGTATTATCAATTGGCGACCAGTCTTGCGCATGTCATCGGCAACACCGTAAAGCCCGATTCCGCGGGTCGCGTCTCCAGTGCTACTGATACGCTCGCGGATTCCTCGCAGACGGGGCTGGGGGACACCTGCAAGGCGATCGGGCAAATGTAGATGATGCGGGAACAACGGTAGCTCATCATTCTCGCTGTCCAGGTATTGGAAGCTATAGTCGGTCCAGAGGATGGGGTCATCGTCACAATCCACCCACAATTCGATGTGTAGCTTGGACCCGTCGGAGTATCGTAGAGAGCAAAAGAGACCACCAGACTGGTGGCCTCTTTTGCGAATCTCTGGCTCTGAAATTAGTTCTGCGCCGAGTTCTTCTCCAAGTAGACGGGCGACATCCTCGAAGTATAGGGCCAGTTCACGCACCGAGGCTATGCTTGGACCCGCTCAAGGATACCCGCCTTGCTGGCAACCCCTAGGAGTCCCGACCAGCGTACGAACTCTGCGCAGTGGCCCAACTCGCCCCGGTTATACCGCTCTAGGAAACGCTCGCTTGACATACCGTGCTTGTCTTCAAGTTCGCGTAACTCCGACTGCAGTACATCGTCGGTCAGCTCGATCACTTTTGGCTTGAATTCCAGGCCCATTGCAGCCCTCCCGGGATCACCCAAAGACACTCGCAGAGACCGCAGGCACCCCGTCCCAGTCACTATACGCCATAGGCGCATTGCGTGTATCCAAAGGATTAATCATAAGAATAGTGGCTCGTCGCCGGCAGCGCGCAGGATGCGCCGGAAGCGGCCACGTCTACTTCCGACGCGCCTCGTCCAGCACTTGTTTTGGCGCCGGCAGCCACAACGGCGGCGCCGTGACTCGCCGCTCGCGTAGCAGTTCTTCGGACAGCTCATGGCTCTCCCAAAATGCCGCTTCGGTGTTCTCATCGGGGAAAGTGGCCGGGATATCAGCCATGCTGCGGATAACTTTCTTCGTCATACCATTCCTCGATTCATGTACGCTCGGTAGTAACTTCCGCGCCGCACTGGATAGGTCGTGACGACGCGGAGCCTGCCCCTGCGAGGCGTCACGACCGTGGCCACGGTGCGGCCGTCGCCAACGCGGCCGATCCCTGGTACCCCAGGCAGGGCTCGAACCTGCGACCCACGGTTTAGAAGACCGTTGCTCTATCCTCTGAGCAACTGGGGCGGGTCCGGCCGCGACGGCGGGCCGAGCACTGCAATGCACGTTCACGGTGTAAAGTGGACGGGCGTGATCGAACAGTCACGTGGCATGGCGCACTTGTCACCGGGTGTCTGCATGACCGAAGCCGGGGGACCCGTCGGGTCCCTTTCACCCGCCCCCGTCGCCCTACCACTCATACCACGATGATATAGTATGTACGGTATGACCAAGATGAAGGTGACGGTTACCCTCGATCGGTCGAAGGCTGAGAACGCCCGCTCTCTTGTTGGTGCTGCCTCAACCTCAGAAGTCCTCGATATTGCCCTCGACCGCCTCATTCATGCCGAGCGCCTGCGCCGTGACGTCGCTGCCTACCGCCGCGTTCCACCCAGCGACGCTGAAGTTGCGCTCTCGCTGTTTGGGGGGGCGACGCTCGATGACGACACCGACTGGGAAGCGCTTTACGACGAGAACGAAGCATGAGCGACCCCACCCCCCGCCGAGGGGAGGTATGGCT
>DAINCT010000143.1:5962-8212 GCA_036732245.1 Chloroflexota bacterium
CTGGATAAAGTACGTCCCCTCGTCGTGCTCACCCGCGACCCGATGGGCAGCCTCCTTCACGCCGTGATTGGCGCTCCAATCACGTCGACCGTCCGTAATCTGTCGACCGAGGTGTCCGTGGGCGCGGAGGACGGCGTGCGCGTCGAGTCCGTAGCCAACCTGGACAATGTGCAACTTGTCGCCCGTGCCCGTCTCGTCCGGCGGGTAGGCCGTGTCCGACCGTCCACCATGAAGGCGCTCTGCGGCGCGCTGTCGGTCGCCGTCGGCTGTGACTAGTAGGTTAGCGCAGAGTATCGAGATCGGAGTTCCACACCAGAAAACGCAGGACATGGGCAGGGCTGGATCCGCGCCCAGCCAACCAACTCAAATGCAATGGTGCAACCCTGGTACCCCAGGCAGGACTCGAACCTGCGACCCACGGTTTAGAAGACCGTTGCTCTATCCTCTGAGCTACTGGGGCGCGTAGACGCGACGCTTGAGGCTTTGTGACGGTGTCCGGCGGACGGGCCTACTCGCGGACGGTTTGCACTTTGTGGACCAGGCCCTTGCCCGACTCGCGGACGCCCACGATCTGGGTGTTGGCGAGGTCGGGTGAGGTGGTGAAGTACTTTTGAACCACGCGGCCCAGCGGTTGCGCCGCCAGCACGCCAAGCATGGCTGCCGTGAACACGGACGGCAGCCGCTCCATCCGGTTCTTCGCCCGGCCCATCGCCATCACGGAGAGCAGCCCGGTCAGCACGCCTGCTACGGCGATGTTCGTCCCGCATAGCGGCGTCACCGCCAGGCCGGACTCGCCGCCCTTCAGCCGGGAAAGCGCCTCGGTGGCACTCGTCTCGATCGCTGCGGAAGGGATGCGCCCGTAGATGTAGAAGCCGTCGGGGACAGCGCGCCCGGCCAGCCGCGTCTCGGGTCCCAGTTTGCTGAGCAGGATCTGAACCGTGCCGTGCTCGAGCGCGTGGTTCCTGCGGACGGCCTTGACAGCTCTTCTCAGCATCTCTAGCGACCCCCTCGCGGAACTCGTACGAGGCCAGTATAGCAATAGCAAGTGCCATCCCGGCGGTAGCGTCCGTCGCGTCCGCCTCTAAGCCTTGACACGACCGCCCTTCCGCGCTACCCATAGCACGTCCGCGAAAGTATTGGAGGGTGCACCATGCCGGAAGTCGATCTCTTGCTCCAGGGATTCACATTGGGAACTGACCAGGGGAGCGCAGCCTTTTGCGGCGTCACGCTTGTCCGCTCGACGAAGACCATCCTGGTCGACGTGGCACACACGGGCCGCCGTGAGCTATTGCTCGCCCGCCTCAAAGAGCGGGGACTGCGGCCCGCGGACATCGATATGGTCGTGCTCACCCACGCCCACTGGGACCACATGCTCAACATCGATCTGTTTCCAAACGCCGACGTACTGATAAGCACCAACGAGCGCCGCTACGCCTCGGCGCCGAACCCCGACGACTGGGCAACCCCGTCGTATACCGGCATGGTGCTGGAGCGGATGCGGCTGCGAGAGGTAAGCGAAGGCGATGAGATCGATGCCGGGGTGAAGATCCTGGAAACTCCCGGCCACAGCCCCGGCAGCATCACGCTCCTGGTCGAGGACGGAGCGGGCATGATCGGTATTACCGGAGACGCTTTGCCCAACGCCCGCTGTGCCCTGGCCGGAACGCCGTATCTGATCTTCTACGATCCGGCCGTCGCCCGCGAAAGCGCGTCCAAAATCAAGGCCCATTGCCGCACGCTGTATCCGGGCCACGACCGGCCGTTCCGCCTCGACGGCGATTCAGTCACCTACCTGATGGGGACCAGCATCCGCATCACCACCCAGTTGGAGCCCTCAGCCAGCGACGTGGGCGTAACGCTCAGCGCCGAGGCGCCGCGGCCAGTCTGGTCGTTGCCGCGCGGTGTCGCCGGCGACTGACGCGGCCGGCAGACTGGGTGCTGCCGGCCGCATGCTACAATCCGGCGGCATGACAAAGCTGTCGGTCGGCGTGGATGTGATCGAGATCGATCGGGTGCAGTCAGTCCTGCGACGGCACCCGCAGCGTTTTCTCAGCCGCGTCTACACGGCCGGCGAGGTCAAGCACTGTCGCGGGCGCGTCTCGGAGCTTGCCGCCCGCTTCGCCGCCAAAGAGGCGGTGATGAAAGCGTTAGGCACCGGTGTCCGTGGCATCGGCTGGCGCGAGATCGAAGTCCTACCCAACCGCCGCGGCAATCCGCTGGTGCTGCTCCACGGCAACGCGCAGATGCGCG
>DAINCT010000144.1:0-8196 GCA_036732245.1 Chloroflexota bacterium
GCTCTCAGGTGGTTGCGCTGCGCGGAGGCACCAAGAAGAGCAAGGGCAGTATGGGGTTCGTGCCGAGGCGATAACCCGTAGGGTGCTCGAGGCCCAACGCAGAAGCCGGCAGAATAAATCTGCCGGCCTCTGCGACTTGGAGGAGCCGCTATGAATCGGGAGCCGCACATCGTCTGGAGTTCGATGACTGCTAGACCTACCTTACCCGAGCAATTGTGGCCCGTCAGTGAACCGTTTCACCGTCGGACCGTGTGCTTCCATCATCGCTGACGCCGTCTAGACCTCGACTACCACGCTTAGCACCATAGGACGACGCTTTGTTTTGGTGAAAAAGTGCTTCTGCAGCGAGTCGCGCGCTTTGTTTTGGACGTACATCGGGTCCGCGGTCGTGTTGGTGTGAGTGTGCTGGAGCGATCGATACAAGAGCTCGCGCGCGCCCTCGATGATCGGATCATTGATGTCATCGACGAAGCCGCGAGACACGATGTCCGGTCGATTGACCGGTTTGCCGGTGCGCCGGTTGAGCGTGATGACGGCAATCACCACACCATCCTGCGAGAGATGAACCCGATCGCGCAGTACGACATCTCCGATGTTCCCAACACCCAGCCCATCCACAAAGACGTTGCTCGCGGGTACGTGGCCAACGAAACGCGCGCTGTCGGGTGAGAATTCCATGACACGACCGTTTTCCGGAATGAGAATATGGTCGGCCGGAATGCCGAGCGTTTCCGCCATGCGTCCATGCAGGATGAGATGTCGAACTTCTCCGTGCACGGGAATCAGAAACTTGGGGCGTGTCACACTCAGAAGAATCTTGAGTTCCTCGCGCCCCGGATGACCGGATACATGTACATGCGCGTCCGCGCCGTAGATGACGTTCGCGCCCAATCGAAAGAGATTGTCGATATTCCGGGATACGAGTTCCTCATTTCCAGGAATGGGAGTGGCCGACAGGACGACGGTGTCTCCGGCTCGAATGGTGATCTGACGATGATCGCGATTCGCCATGCGACTGAGAGCGGAGGTCGGCTCGCCCTGTGCTCCGGTCGTCATGATCGTAACCTTGTTAGGTGCCAGATTCATGATCTTTTCCCAGGGTTGGATTGTTTCACCCGGGTCGTGCAAGTAGCCAAGATCGAGCGCCATGTTGACGTTTTGGATCATGCTCCTGCCGACCACGGCGACTTTTCGTTCGTACTTGGCCGATTTATTGACGACCTGTTGAATGCGCGAAATGAGGCTGGAGAACGTGGCGACGATGACACGACCCGGGGAATTGCGCATGATTTCGTCAAAGGCGGGTCCCACGGTGGACTCCGAGGGCGTATAGCCAGGTCGCTCGACACCGGTGCTATCGGCCAACAGGACCTGCACTCCCTCGGTACCGAGGCGGGCCAGAGCGCCCATGTCGGTCGGCTTGGAATCGACTGGAGTGAGATCTATCTTGAAGTCACCGGTGTGGACCACGGTGCCCACCGGTGTGCGGATGGCCAGACCCGAGGCGTCCGGGACGCTGTGCGCGACGCTGAAAAACTCCACGTTGAACGGACCTGCTTCGACTCGCTGTCCGTGAGTGATGGTACGAAGATCGGAACTGTCGAGCAATCGACGCTCGCGAAGTTTTACTGAGATGAGCCCAATCGTCAGCGCCGTGGAGTAGACGGGCACGTCGAACAGGGGGAGGATGTAGGGGAGAGCTCCGATGTGATCTTCATGGCCGTGCGTGATAAAGAACGCCTTAACCTTTTTCTTCTTATCCAATAAGTAAGTCACGTCGGGAATGACGAGATCAATACCTGGCATGGTCTCTTCCGGGAACATGACGCCACAATCGACCACGATAATGCTGTTCCCGTACTCGAAGAGAGTCATGTTTTTGCCAATTTCGCCAGTCCCGCCGAACGGGATAATGCGAAGTCGCGGTTTCGCCAAGGTGATGTACCTTTCTCAGTGTCCAGCCGACACTATTTAAATTGTACTGAGAAGTCTCTGTCGTCGCCGGGAAGCGGCCCCACAGGGATGACTTGAATTATGCCTGCTCGAAAACCGTTATAAGCTTAGGGTCGAAACGGCACGTGCGGGGAAGGAGACGGAAAACGAATCGATGCGTTACTTGTTGGTCTTTTTGACGTTCGCGGCAGCCGTGGCATTCGTACTGAGCATCGCGGTGGAGGTGGGTTGGATTGGGCGCTCGTCCCCAGCTCCCGTCGGCCTTGCTACTACAGCGCCGGTCGGCCTTGCCACCACAGCACCGAACATTCCGCGCGCAACCGCGACGATCGTTGTGCAAAAGACGGCGCAGGCAGCCATCGTGGCATACTACTTCGCCGGCCCGGATGACGTGAAAGTCAGTGCCACCGGGCACGTCTTCGTCGCGGATACGCTCAACGACCGGGTGGTTGAGCTGGGCCGCAAGGGGACCCAATTCCCTTCGTGGGGAAGTCACGCAATTCATCGGGCTGCGATGAATCACCCTAGTCGCGTCTTGCCGCTGTCGACTGGTTTCATCACCATTGACGAGACCAACACGCGCATTTCCCGGTTTTCGGCGACGGGGTCGGCGGTGTCGCGTTGGACAGTCCAGGGGACGCTGGGAGCTATGACCGGGCCGACCGACCTGGCGCTCAATCCGGCGGGAATCATGTATCTCTCGGACGGCAATAACGATCGAATCGATGAATTGACGCCCAACGGTCACCTCGGAAAGGGCTGGAGCACCAAGGGGTTTCTGGCGAGTGCGCAGGCAGGACCGAACGATCCGGGCTTCCCCGGGGCGATGGCCATCGATCGTTCCGGCAAGGTCTACGTGGCATATCCGAACGCGGGAGCTGTCCAGAAATTCTCTCCTGACGGTGTGCCGATTGATAAATGGCAATTGCCGCAACGAGGCGCCTCGGCGAACGGAGTGGCGGTCGACGGCGGAGGCAACGTGTATGTCGTAGACTCCGGGCAAGCCACTGTGACAAAGTTTGCGCCCACGGGGCCGTTGCTCACGACCTGGGGCGGTCGCGGCGTAGGAAAGAATCAACTTGTGCACCCGACCTCGATTGCGGTCGACTCCCGCGGCCACGTATACGTCGCTGACGCGGGAAACCGCCGCCTGGGAAGTTTCATCAAGGAATGGACATCCAACGGGTCCTTCGTGCGGACATATGCCTTCGGGTAGTCCAAATGCGATGTCCGGAACCCGTGCCGAGTTCCCGTGCAGGTGGAGTTAGAAGAAACTGAGTTGCTCCGGATCTCCGGTCGTCGCTTCAGGCGCCTCGGCGCCCTCCTTCGGCAAGTCCTTCATAGGCCCCTGAATGAAGTCTGCCAGGCGCCTCATATCGTCCAGGAGAGTCTGACGCAGCGCCTGCTGGTGCAGGGCGGCCGCTGGATGGTACATGTTGAAGAAGTGCCGACCATGGAGCTCGCGAATGCGCCCATGTACGGTCGAGATCTTGTCGCCAGGAAAGAATGTGCCGAGCGAGTAGCGCCCCAGGGTCACGATCACTTTCGGATCGATGAGTTCGATCTGACGATCGAGGTACACCCGGCAGGCAGTCAGCTCTGCCGGGTCGGGATCCCGATTATTGGGCGGACGGTGTTTCACCACGTTCGTGATGTAGACATCGGTACGCTTGAGATGTGGGATCGCCAATAGCTCTTCCAAAAAGCGACCGGCCGCCCCTACAAAGGGGCGGCCTTGCTTGTCTTCGTTTAATCCTGGACCTTCGCCGACCAACATGATGTCCGCGTCGTAAGGGCCTTCACCCGGGACACCGTGCGTGGTATTGAGGTGGAGCGGGCAACGCGTGCAGTGCTCTACCTCCGCGTTAAGTCGCTCCATTTCGGGGACGACCGAGTCGTTCAATTGTTAGTCCGAGGATCGATCACGATTCGGCTGGTTTTCACGAGGGCCGTCGCCACGCGGAGCATCTGAGCGCTGATCGCGTCTGAAACCGCCTTCACTCCGATCACCTCCGCCTCGGCCCCCCTCGTACGGGCGTCGATCGCCTCCACCCTCACGGCGAAATCCACCGCCCTGTGGTCGGTCGCCACGGTCTCGGAATCCGCCGCCACCGCCACCGCCATTTCGGGGTGGCCCTCCGCGAGATCCTTCACCTTCCACGACACTGTTCGGGTCGAGCACCGCGCGGTGAGAAAGATTGATGCGACCCATGGAGTCGATTCCGGTCACTTTGACCTCGAGCCGATCGCCCACGTTGACAACATCCTCCACGCGTTCCACGCGCTGCGTGTCGAGTTGCGAAATGTGGACCAGGCCTTCCTTGCCGGGCAGTACCTCGACGAAAGCGCCAAAGTCCATCAGGCGCTTCACGGTGCCGTTGTACTGCTTTCCGACCTCGACCTCGGCCGTCAGGCCGCGAATCATATCGATTGCCTTTTGAGCCGATTCGCTGTTGTTGCTGGCGACGAAGACGCTTCCGTCGTCCTCGATATCTATCTGGGCCTTGCTCTCCTCGATGATCTTCTTGATCATCTTGCCGCCCGGTCCGATCACGGTGCCGATCTTGTCAGGGTTGATCATGATGCGGGTGATACGGGGCGCGTACTGCGACATCTCTTGGCGAGGCTCGGGCATGACTTCACGAATCTTGTCGAGAATGAAGAGACGGGCATCCCGCGCCTGCTGCAGGGCCTGCTGCAGGATTTCCCGCGTCAGCCCGGACACTTTGATGTCCATTTGAATCGCGGTGATCCCGTCTCGCGTTCCTGTCACCTTGAAATCCATGTCGCCCAACGCGTCTTCGACGCCCTGGATGTCCGTCAGAATGGCGAACTCGCCGGCCTCGCCGGTGATGAGTCCCATGGCTATGCCGGAGACTGGCGCCTTGATCGGCACGCCAGCGTCCATAAGGGCAAGGGTGCCACCAGTCGTGGCAGCCATCGAACTGGAGCCGTTCGAGGACAGCGTCTCGGAGACGAGGCGAATCGTGTACGGAAAATCTTCCTGCGACGGTATGACCGCTTCCAGGGCGCGCTCCGCCAGCATGCCGTGACCGATTTCCCGACGACCGGGACCGCGCAGCGGTTTCGTTTCCCCCGTGCTGTACGGAGGGAAGTTGTAGTGGTGCATAAACCGCTTTTGTTCGTTCGGTCCCAATCCATCAATCGTCTGCGTATCGGACGACGAACCGAGCGTCACGATCGTGAGAGCCTGTGTCTGACCGCGAGTGAACAGCCCACTGCCGTGGACTCGCGGCAATACGCCGACTTCAATGCTGATCGGTCGGATCTCGGTACGGTCGCGACCGTCTGGCCGCAGGTTTTCTTTCAAGATCATGGAGCGGGTCGTCTTCTTGATCAGGCTCTCGAAGGCGGATTTGATCTCTCCCGCTTCCCAACCGGCCTCTTCCAGGCGACCCACCATCTCGGCTTCAAGCGCGTCGACGACCTCGGCCCGTTCGCCCTTCGTGGGCTGCACGAGCGTGTCATGGAGGCGTGTGCCGATCATTTCGTTGAGCGCGGTCGTCAGGTCTTCCGGAGTCGTCTTGAGCGGGAAGACCCGTTTTTCTTTGCCCGCGACCTGCTGCATGCGCTCCTGCAGGTCGATGAGGGGCAGAATTGCCTCGTGACCGAGGCGCAGGGCCTCGAGCACGACATCCTCGCTCACCTGCTTGGCGCCCGCTTCCACCATGACCACTGCGTCGCGTGTAGCCGCCATAACTAGATCGAGCGCGCTGCTCTCCAGCTGATCCGTCGTCGGGTTGATGACGACCTGGCCATCAATGTAGCCGACGCGAACCGCACCTACCGGTCCGCTGAACGGAATGTTTGAAAGCGTCAGTGCCGCCGAAGCTCCGTTGATGGCCAGAATATCCGGGTCGTTCTCGCCGTCCACAGAGAGCGGCGTCAGCACGATCTGAACATCGTTGCGGAATCCCTTGGGGAACAAGGGTCGAATCGGGCGGTCGGTAAGCCGAGACGTTAAGATCGCGTCCGTGCTCGGCCGTCCCTCTCGCTTGATGTACCCACCTGGGATTTTGCCGGCGGCGTACAGGCGTTCTTCAAAGTCCACAGTCAGCGGGAAGAAATCCAGGTTGGCACGCGGCTCTTTCGAGGCCGTGGCCGTGGCGAGCACGACCGTTTCGCCACAGGTCACTGTGACGGAACCGCCCGCTTGCTGCGCAAGCCGGCCCGTTTCTATGGTCACGGTACGACCACCAAGTTGTTCGCTGTCAGAGTGAATCATAGGTCCTCCGGTCCTCCGAATTTCGCGCTCGATCGTCATTCCCATCAGCGATGTGGGACAAGGACCGACGCGCAGGTAGCGACGGCGATGGAATCATCTCGATTCGCACCAAAAAAAGACGGGCTACTTACGTAACCCGAGACTTGCGATAACCGTGCGATACCGTTCCGGAGACTTTTTACTGAGGTACGCCTGGAGCCGACGACGGCGACCTACAAGCTTCAGAAGCCCACGACGCGTGTGAAAGTCGTGCTTGTGTTCTCGCAAGTGGTCGGTAAGTTGGGCGATTCGCTCGGTCAACAGCGCGATCTGCACTTCAGCCGAACCTACATCCCCGGGATGCGTCTGGTATTCGTCGATGATCTGAGACTTTTTCTCTTTTGATACGGGCACGCGATTCTCCAACCGTCAAAATCGTACATGGCGCACCGTGATTGACGGCTGATTCCGAACATCAGTTCGGGATCAAGCACCAACCACCGTGCACCTATCAGCCCAAATTGTATCATAGGGCCCGATTGGGTCTGTCAAAAGTGAAGGGGCCGGAGTACTCCGGCCCCCTCTGCGCGAAGTCGTGCTACACGCTCGCGGCGCGAACCTTGTCGAAACACGAGCTGCAGTACACCGGGCGGTCGTTGCGCGGTACGAACGGCACCCGCGCCGGACGCCCACAGTCCGCGCAGACGGTGTCATGGTACTCCCGAACCGGTCGATCGGATGTCAGCCCTCGTTCGCGTTTGTAGTTCGCGCGACACGACGGGCACCGGCCAGGTTCGTGCAATAGGCCCTTGCTTTGAAAAAATTCCTGTTCACCTCCAGTAAACAGGAATTCCGCGCCGCAGTCTCGACAGGTCAGGGTCTTGTCCATCAAGCTCACTCTGCCAACCTCCTTCCAAAATCTCGGCCTCCAGGTAGGTGGACAGATGAGCCAGTCACTTCCCTCTCCGACCTATGCTGTCGCGCCAAGACGGAATTATATAGCAGCGCTTTGCAGGTGGCAAGCAATTCGCCGGACGCGATTACGTTTCGTCGAGTGTGCCCTCGCTGAACCCGAATGCCGACGGATCCTCTTCTTCCTCGTCGTCGGCGTCGGAATCGCGGATGTCTCCTTCGAGATCGTCCTCATCCTCCTCATCGCTCGACCTTGTGACGGCACGCCCGCGTAAATATGGACGAGGCAGTGCCTCGCTCGAGACTCGCGGCGGGAAGGAGATGCGACCCGAGTTCTCGGGCGATTGCATAGTCTCCCGGATGATGATACGCACGACCGTGCCGTCGACGCCCACGATACCTGCCTGGTACTTGTTTCCCGTCGCCATCAAACGAATCAGGCGGGTAGCAAGGCGTTCCTCGATGTTTCCCAGCGCGGTGCCGTCCATGGCGGTTGCCACCAGTCGGCCGTCCCGCTCCTCGAGCTGAATCTGGTCACCGGCCGTCAGGGTAGCGAGCAGATCCGACTCTGCCACATCGTCAAGCAGGGTGACCCCGGTCTTACCGGTCTCTTCCATGAAAAAGGTCGGGTCGAGTTTCTGTCCGGCCTTGCGTAGCAACTCCTGCACTTCGGACTCGTTGATACGGCTCAATCGTTCCAGATTGCGCTGCGCGATCAGGTTGGCGGGATCGCTACGCAACGCCTGTTCGTACGCAGCGCGAGCATCGCTAATGCGTCCGAGTTCGGTGTACGCCTTGCCGAGGCGGTTATAGGCTTGCGAATCGTCGGACTTCAGTTCGACCATGTGCTGATTCAATTCCGCGGCTTCTTGCCACCGACTCTGCATGGCAAGCGAGATGGCCTGTTGCGAGAACTGACGGCGTCGAGCGCGGCGGTTCTCGTCGGAAAAGTCGGTATCGGGTGCGAATTCGTCTACTTCCATAGTTATGTAAATTTCATCCTTCGTCACGTACGCGGCGAAACAGTATCACCGCTCCATTCAATCCTCAAGCATCATATCGTAAACGGGCATGAACGAGACCATGCCCTTAGTTCACTACTCGAG
>DAINCT010000145.1:0-8152 GCA_036732245.1 Chloroflexota bacterium
CCGCCCGCCTGTGTGCCTCCTGGGGATTTAGGACCAGGCCTCAATTAGCCGCTGCGTCGCTGTCACGCTACAGAGTTCGATTCCCCTTGTCTGCAAAGAAAGGCTGCCAGTCAGAAAGCCATGGCTCAATGTGATGCCGCCACACCTTCGACGCGCGACTGGAACTCGTCCAGTTCCGCAATAGTACGAAGAACTCTGAACTCTAAGCGGTACGAGCGGTGCTCACCGGGGCTGAGCTCAATGAGTTCGCCGCGTGCTCGCGCATCGAGCCGGCCGGTGGCTCCATTGGTGCTTGGCTCCAAACCGACGACATACGTCCCTTCCCCGAGCATTCGCCAGAGGAAAAAGTGGGGGAGGACTGATCGTGGAAATACGAGAGAGAGGCCGACACCGCGTCGGCGATTCACGATTCCCACCGGAACACTGCCATCGGCTTCGCTGCTGAGCGTGTGCTCGAAGACGCGCTCGACACAATCCGGCTGCGGTGCTTCGAGTATCTGGTACGCATTCGTGCCATAGTCACCGAGTGCCCGGACGTGGCCGGCAGGCAGGAGCACCTGCGATCCCTCATCGACGATGGGAAAGCCGACGTTCACATGATACAGGAGCATGTGCGGCGTGCGGTGGAAACCAACATTCTCGACAGTGTCGGTCACCCTCAGACTGGCCTCGCCAAGAAGGGTCTCGATCCGACGCCGAAGCAGGAGTTGTTCGCCGAACAATGTTGACTGGAGGACCTCCCCCTCGGCGAACAGGCGGCATTGATCGCCTTCCCATTCCTCGCCGTAGGCGATCAGGCGGGCCGGCCGATTGGAGATCCGGCCGTGGAGGGGATAGCGCTCCGTTGGCTTCGGCGGGTAGTGATACTGTGCGGCGGTGTCCTCAACGGGAAACAGCGTGTGATCGAGACCCGCCGTGGTGAACAAGCCACCGCCAAACCCGCGAAGAAAGCCGAGGCCTTCGGGCTCGTAATACCACGGACCTTCCACGCCTACCGGTGACGCGAAGGCGACCGGTACGCTTCCCAGTTCGCAGCGCCCAATATCGAACCCGCGATCGACGATGACGTCGAACGATAGTCCAGCACCCGTCCGGAATTCGAGCAAGCGAACACCTCGGCCACCTCCGTCACCCAGGGTGACGAGGCGCACGCCCGCCGACTGATCCAGTCTGCCGATGCGGCGAAGTAATTCTTGTCGAGTGTAATCCGTTCCCCACAGTCTGGGCATCAATGCAGCACCCAGCCGCCGTCGATGACGATGGTCTGACCCGTGATGAACGAGGCGGCATCACTGGCAAGAAACGCAACAAGATTACCGACGTCCTCCGGGGTTCCACGTCGCTTCATCATCTGTTGCTCCAGTACCCACTGATTGTACCGCTCCGGGTCTGGATGGATCTGCTCGGCGTCGGTGGGGAATGCACCTGGTGAGACCGCGTTTACCGTGATCCCGCTGGGACCGACCTCGTGGGCCAGTCCTCGTGTCAGTCCAATAATTCCGCCCTTTGACGAGACGTAGTGCAGGAGGTTCGGGAAGCCCAGAAAGTACGTGTCGGAGGACAGGTTGATGATCCGACCGTGACTGCTTTGCCGGAGATAGGCAAAGGCAGCCGAAGCGCACAGGAAGTAGCCCTTCAAGTTTACCGCCAGCACCCGGTCCCACTCCGCTTCATCAATTTCCGTCCAGGGCCGGCTCGGGTAAATGGCCGCGTTGTTGACAAGAATGTCAATCCTGCCGAACTCGGCTACCACTCGTTGGATCGCTGCTTGCACACTGGCGCGCTGGCTCACATCCGCCACGAGGCCAAGCGCCCTGCCTCCAGCCAGGGTAAGCGCTGCTGCGGACCTCTCTACCTTTTCCGGATCGAGGTCGATGCAGGCAACGGCGGCGCTCCCTGTGGCAAGTGCGGAGCAGATGCCTCTGCCGAGACCACCGCCAGCTCCGGTGACGACTGCCACCCGGCCCTCCAGATCAAAAGCAGTATGCATTGGCGATTCGCTCCCACGGCTTGTGATCTGCGGACTACTGGTCGCGCGGTAGGAAGTGGAGGGGGCCACGCCGGTAGGCGCGCATGCGCACCCGTTCCAGGGTGTTCCAGGAGAGGTTCGGCCGCGGCATCGTCCCTTCGACGGGAATCACGGCGTCAGCCGGGCAGACGGCATAGCAGATGACGCAGCCAATACACCGATCCAGGTCGACCTGGTGTTGCAAATTGACGTAGGGAATGCAATCCACCGGACAGTAGTGGCGACACGCTCCGCATTCGACGCACTTGCCCTCATCGATCACAAACTTCATCGTGACCTCCTGGCGACGAGCACACCGGCCGTCTGATCGGCCCGGCGCTGCAGGATGCTCTCGAAGATTTCCTCAGCCCGGGCGTGGATCTGGTCTAGCTGCTTGATGCGGTCGGGATCGTGACCAACGAGACGGTCGATCCACTCCGAATAGCCGATGTGGGCGCGCTCGTCGGCCACGATGTACTCGTACAGACGCGCGGTGACCGGGTCGCCCAGTTCCTTGCCGATGTAGGTCACGCGGTAGCGATGGCGCTCGGTGGCCCGCCCTTCGATGACCCGCTGCAGGACGAGCAACCGCTCCAACGGGTCCGACAGTCCTATCATCGGCGCTAAGATCAAGGCCGGGATCGGCGGCACCGGGTCCGGTACCCCGCCCAACTCTTCCATTCGCCGCCAGCTCATCTCGGCGTGGCGGGCCTCGTCCCACAACTGGCGCGCCAGGTCCAGGCGCATCGCCCAGGGCAGTTCCGGCGCCTCGGCCAGCAGCCGGCCGAGAACATCCAGGGCCTCCATCTCGCCGTAGGCATTGGAGTAGAGGGAGTGCCGCAGGATGTCGTTCGGGTCATCGCCCATACTCGTCACGTAATAGTCCTCAACAGACACCAGGTTGAAGCGCCCGTCGCGCGCAGGTGCGCTCTGATCCGCCCAGACGGGCGGACCGGAACTGCGGTACGCCGGTTGGCTAGCGGACGGGTCCTCCGCGCGCACCCCGCCAATGGCCGCCAGTGCGGCACGCAGGTGGCGCTCCCAGGTCGTGGCGCATTCAGCCGCCCGTCCCGCCGTCACCGACTGGCGCAGCACCTCCTGTCCCCAACGGATGTGGTCGTCTTCCTCTGCAATCATCCGCTGGAGGAGCCGTGCCGTTGGCGCGTCCTCCACCTCATCGGTCTCCGCCAGGTGGCGTCGGTAGGACTCGACCAGGTGTGGCTTGAGGACACGAAAGAGACCAACGAACTGCTCGATCGGATGGGTGGCGTTGGCGACCTCGTGGCAGAAGGCCTCCAGCGCTGCCAGATCTTGCGGCCTGGGTGGCTCGGCGGTCGGCGCCAGCAACTCGTCGGCACGGCGCCGCAAGGCATCGGCGTGCTGGGCATCTTCATAGCTGAGGCGGCCCAACTCGACCTTGTGTTCGAAGACCGGCGTGCTCCAGATCCAACCAGCCTGGGTCGTGAAGAGCTGCTCTTCCAGGCAGGCATAGCGCTGGAGGAGCCAGCGATTGGCGCTCAGACTGAAGCTCGTATTGAGACGACGTGGCGGCACTGCCTCTCTCCTTCAATTGCCAATGTTTGCTGGTTCATGCAGTTCCACTGTTCTGCCGGAATTGGCTGACTCGACCGCTGCATACGCCACACGGAGTGTCTCGAGATTGTCCCGTGCGGATGTGACTGGTTCACGGCCTTCGGCGAGCGCACGCAGCATCTCACCCATTGACCCACCCCAGGCGTCTGGAAACCACTTTCCCTGGATCTTGATCACCTGCCGCTGCAGGGGATTATCCTTCAGGGACAACACGACTTCGTGATGCGACGCCGAGACTGATCCTTCGGTGCCATCGAGGAACCACTCGTAATCGTGCATGGCTTGCGTTGACACGATGTTGTTGAAATGCAACGTCGTCATCAGCCGCGCGTCCGGCGGATACTCGCCCAGGATGGTGTAGACCATTGGCGTCACGGCATGCTGCCCCGGCACCATCGTCGTCGTCGCCTTCACTCGCCATGGCGTGCGCCCAGTGAAGTAACGTGTGAGGTCAATGTAGTGGACGCCGTGGTCAAGAATGTTGAAATCCTGGAGCGACACTGCCCATGACGTTGACACATCCTGAAACCCCCGGATCACATGGAGCACGCTGTAGAGGTGACCGAGCACGCCGCGTTCGAGCAACACGTTGAGCGCCCGATGCGCCGGCGCCCAGCGGGCCTGCTGGTTGACCATGACGGTCACTCCCGCCTGGCGACAGACCGCTGCCATCCGCTGCGCGTCGGCAAGATTCAGGGCGAAGGGCTTCTGGGACAGGATATGCTTGCCGGCCGAGGCGATCATATCGACGAGTGGTGGCCGTTGTGAGGCATGGACCGCCAGATCAATCACCTGAACGTCCGGGCGTTCGAGCACTTCCTCCAAGCGAGTCGTCCAGACTGGAATCGCGAAGTCGGCGGCCACGTGCTGAGCGTTCTCGGCCACAACGTCGCATGCCGCGACGACGCGATAGCCGAAGTTGCGGTACGCCGGCAGATGAGCGTGGCGGGCAATGTTGCCACAGCCCACGAGAGCGATGCCAAACCGCTGCCTGATGTCTTCGGGAGTCGGTACCGGGCGATAGTCGTCAGGGCGCAGTTCGACCAGGGTCATGCTGTACTCCTGTTCACCGCTTCGTCTTGGTTGAGAAAACGCTGGACGTAGGCAATGGCTCGAGGAATCTCCGGCTCTGCGAGATGCTCAAGGATGATCGACCCGCGATAGCCGTGCTCCCGGAGCAACCGCATATACAGCGCATAGTCGAGTATTCCCTGACCCGGCTCCGGCAGACGGGGTTTGGTACCCCCGGGTTCGGGAGGGAGCACGTCCTTCGCGTGGGCCACCCGAAAGAGTCCGCGTTCGGCCGCGAAGCCGCGCTGCACAATGGCAGGAACCAACTCGGGCCGAACATCGTCCACCTCGAACCAATTGGTCGGATCCATGACCAGACCGAGGTGCGTGGTGTTGTATTGCCGAACAAACTGCGCTCCGAGCTCGGGCGAATGGCACACATGCACGATGTACGGTTCGTAGAGGATATTGACATCCGCTTTGACCGCCACCTCCAGGAGTTCGTCGGTGACTCGGCGCAGATCCTCCCAGGCCTCCGGTGTGCGCGTCCGCGGGTCGAAGTCCCAAGCACCGGCCGTGGCATAGGTGCCGGTCTCGGTGGCGATGTCCCGGCAGCCCAGGACTTTCGCCCCGCTTAGATAGCTCTTGAATGCGCCGATTCCCGCCTGGCGACGGACCGGGTCTGGATCCAAGGGATTGATGTACCCGGCAATACCGCTGATCTCGACCCCTTCGTGATGGTAGGCTTCGGCCCAGTGCTCAAACACTGCTTCGACGACCGACGTGTCGTGACCGAACCCGATGTCGGTCTGGCGAGGGAGCAGGTGGACCGAGCGCAAGCCGTACGCGCGCGTCTTCCGGGCGACCTCCTCGGCAGTCTTGCCCTTGACCACGTGGGAAAATATGCTCAGATCCATGTGACCTCACCTCTTGATGGTTACGCAACAATCGCTCCCATGACTTCACGAACGTCCACCGCCCGGTGTTCGGCCATGGATCGATAGCAGGCGTCGACCAGCGCCATCGTCCGCAGATTGTCGCGGCCACTGATCTCGGGCTCGGTCTCCTCCTGGATAGCATGCATGAGCTGCCCCATGGTGCCGATGAACGCGTCCGGAAACCACCGCTCCTTCCAGCGCGGCCGATGCCAGACACCGGGTTCGCTGCGGAGTGTGTAGTCGAGGGTGCTGGGGCCGCCGTGCGGGTAGTCCGGCCAGCCGATCGTGCCACGGGCAATTCCGACGGTGCCCTCCACGCGCCAACGGATGCCGAAATCGTCGCTCCAGGTGAAGGTATCGTCCCAAGCGGACGCGCGCAGCCCGTCGGCGTACTCCAGAATGTAGAGGGCGATGCCATCGGCCTGCTGGAACGGTAAGCTCGGGTCTCGTCGCCCGCTCGCCAACACACGCTCTGGATCGCCAAAGAGAAAGCGAAAGATGTCCAGATGATGAATGCTCATGTTCAGCAACGTCAATCGATCATATTCCGCGAGAAAACGCTGCCAGTGGGGATGGGCCCGCATCTCGATCGTCGCGATAACCGGGTCTCCCAGCCCTCCCCGCTGAAGCAGGTCCTTGAGCGCGCGCATCGACTGGTCGTAGCGCATGTTTTGATTGACGGCCAGAGGGATCTGTGCGGCGGCGCAGAGTTCGACGATCTGCCTCGCCTCGGCAACCGTTCGCGCGAGCGGTTTCTGCGCGAGAATGCCACGGACATGATCGGTATGACGTGTCGCCTCTCGGACAACCTCAAGCTGACGGTGCGGAGGGAAAGCAATATCCACGATCTCTACGGACGAGTCTGCAAGTAACTCCTGATAGGTCACGTAGACTTTTGGGATACCGCGTTCGACCGCTGCTAGGCGGGCATGCTCGGGCGTGCGAGAGGCGATCGCCTCAACTCGAAAGCCAGCGCGTTGGTACGCTTCGAGCTGCACGTCGCGCATGATGAAACCAGCCCCGATACAACCCACCCGGTAGTCTATCTTCGGAGGAAGGTGAGCGAGGTAGTCAAGCTGGGCTGCCATAGTGCGAGCTCAGTTCAGCAGTGCCGTACGCATCGCTACTTTCCCCTCTTGGCGGCCAGCAAGCTGTTCACACCACTGGCAATGGCCAGCGCGGCAGTCTTTGCGTCCTTGGCGCCCGCATACATGTCATTGATCAAGGGCGTCATGACCTGCCCAACCTCGAGGGAATATGGTTCGGCTTGCGACGTAATCCAGGACCAGCTTAAGGTGTCCAGCGCCGCTTGCATATTCTTGCCGTGGTACTTGGCAAACAGTGGGTCCTGGGCAGCGCTCTTCGCCCCCGGAATCGAGCGTCCCACCTCCAGGTCCATAATTCGGTTGCCGGCGTCGCCGCTGAGGAATGTGAGCAGTTGCCAGCCGGCATCCTTCTTCTTGCTGTCAACCCAGAGACTGTGCTCGTCCGACCAGACCGCGCCTGCCCGATTCTTGCCGGGAGCCTTGGGAAACATGACGAGATCCCAATCGGGGGCTGAGGCCGGCCATCTGGCCAAGACTTGCGGACCTTCCCAAGAGCCACCCATC
Source organism: Chloroflexota bacterium (assembly GCA_036732245.1). Lineage (GTDB taxonomy): Bacteria > Chloroflexota > UBA5177 > UBA5177 > UBA5177 > JANWJD01. The sequence continues at coordinate 7,161 of DAINCT010000145.1, forward strand.
CACATGGCGACCTTAAGGGATTGATACAAGTCGAAGCGCCCATTCGCGAGACCCTTGAGATCCGCAGCGCCGGGGGACACCTTGTACTTGTGAATCATGTCCATGTCCCAGCCAAAGGCATGGATGCCCTCGGCAGAGTCAACGACGCACTTTGACTGATCGGTGTAATACTGGGTGTTCCAGAAGTTGCCTCCGGCTTCTCGTATTCGGCAATCGAACTCCGGCCACCAGTTCGTCACATCAAACCCCCAGCGGACCTTACTCGGATCCGTACTCGCGACGGTCGCTGCCTGGGCGACGCTCAGCAGTTTGTCCCAATCCCAGGTGGCATCGGGATAGGGAAGGCCCATCTGGTCAAAAATAGGTTTGATGTAAAAGAGGACGAGGTCACTCAGGTCGCTTGGCAGGGCGTACATGGTACCTAAGAAGGTGGCGCCCCCGACCGAAGCATCCCACCACATTGTCTTGTCAATCTTGTCAAGCTTGAGGTAGGGGTCGAGGTCGGCGAACACCTTGCGAGATGCCATCGCTTCAAACTGGCCGGAATTCTGTCGCTGGACATCCGGGGCGCTGCCGGCCGCAATCAGGGACTCTACCTTTGTTTGGTACGGTCCAGTAATGAGTTCCAGGGTGACCTTGCTGTTCGGTTGCGTCTGAATGAAAGCGTCAACGGCCTTCTGGTAGCTCAAGGTATCCGCACCGGCCCAATAGCTGAGGCGGACAGTCGTCGACTGTCCGGAGGCGGCTGCTTGACTCGCCGGAGTCGCCACTGCCGTGGAGGTGACCGTGGCCGCCGAGACTGACGCGGCCGTGGTCGGCGCGGCTGTCGAGGCGGCGGTGCTGGCTGCTGCTGACGATGCAACGACACTACTCGCTGACGACGACCTCGCACTAGCCACAGTTGCGACCGGAACTGAGGAGGTACTCGCCGAGGTGGCGCTGGAGTTGATGGCACTTGCGATGCTGCTACCACAGGCGGCCAGCAACGACAC
>DAINCT010000146.1:0-8064 GCA_036732245.1 Chloroflexota bacterium
GCGTAGGAAGTAAGCAGAATGGTTCCGAGGTTAACCGGATCTTGCACGGAGGCCAGAGCGATCAAACAGAGTTCCCTTCCTGGAACGATTTCCTCCAGCACGGCCCAGCGCTGACGAACCACGGCGGCAATGCCCTGTGGCCCCTCCTTGTGCGAGAGGGTGCGGAATACGTCTGCGCTGACCTCAAGCCGAGTGGCGCCTTGCTCCACCGCTCGATCCACCGTCGTCCATCCGAACTCGCTGGTCAGCAATTCGGGTGCCACCACGCAGATCTCAATCTCAGCCCGCAGATCCACCGCTTCGCCGAGGAGTCGGATGCCTTCGACATAGAAACGTCCGGAGCGATCCCGCTCCTTGCGCTGGCGTAGGCCTCGAATGGCCTTAACCGTGGCATTGCCGGAACTATGTATCACGGGCATCGCGTCGGCCAGCCGGGATCGCGTGGCTACGCTTTGTCGCTCACGGGCGCGGGCACATCGACCTGAGCACGGCGGCGTGCGAACGTGCGGCGAAACCGCCGGCGGAGAATATGTAGCACAGCTTCCAGCACGATGGCCTTTGACATTTTCGATTGACCAGCGGCTCGCTCCACAAACGTAATCGGCACTTCACGGATCTTCAAGCCGCGTTGTTCGACCTGATAGACCACCTCAATTTGGAAGCCGTATCCGCGCAGACTGAGATCCTTGAATTGAAGAAGTTCCAGGGTGGAACGACGAAATGCCCGGTACCCACCAGTGGCGTCGCGCGTCTGTATTCCAAGGCCAACCCGAGCGACCCAATTACCGCCCTGGCTGATGAACTGACGCACGGCCGACCAATTTTCTGTACCGCCTCCTGCGACGTAGCGCGATCCGATCACGAGATCGGCGTCCGCGAGCGCTCCTACGAGTTGCGGGAGGTAGTGCGGCCCGTGTGAAAAATCCACGTCCATCTCCAGGACCACGTCGAAATCGCGGGCGAGCGCCCACTTGAACGCCTCCACATACGCTGTACCGAGTCCGAGCTTGCAGGCACGATGGAGAACAAACACATCGTCCCGTCCAGCTGCCAGCCCATCCGCAATCTCACCAGTGCCATCCGGCGAGTTGTCATCGACAATCAGCACCGCCGCCTGAGGGAGTTGTTCGCGGACCGCATCCACCAGAGGGACGAGATTTTCGCGTTCGTTGAAGGTGGGAAGCACCACCAGAGTACGTCGCGTCTCCACGCCGCGGAGCGTCAATATCGTCCCTTTCAGTGCCGCCAAAAAATGCAGCCAAGTTTAACATGGCCCTCCCGCTGCCTCATGAGAGTGGGATGAGAGCACACGCCAGGAGCCGGGTACATTCGCCGCCGCGAAGTCGGCATAATGACGCATGCGAGAGAGCGAATCAGAAGATGGACGAGACGATCATGTGGGAAATCATGCCGGCTTATCGCAACACGAAGTTGCCCCGGCGAAACTGACCGTGCCACTGGCAGTCGTCGGCTTCCTTGTACTCCTGGCCGTCACGCTGGCCTGCCTTTTTTATGTCGCCGCCCAGATCGTGCAGACACCCTGATCCAACACGGAGGTCGAACGGGGACCCCAATCGATATACTCGAAAGCCACGCATCCGCTTCTGAAAGGTCGTCATGTCCACCGCTCGTAAGATCACTATTGAAACCGACGGCGCCTCACGCGGCAATCCCGGCCTGGCGGGGGCGGGCATCATCATCAAGGACGAGCATGGGCGTCGAATCGAGACGATTCAAAAGTTTCTGGGCGTTACGACCAACAATCAAGCCGAGTACAAGGCTCTAATCGAGGGGTTGCGGGCCGCCAAACGCCACGACCCCGATGAAGTCACGGTGCAGATGGATAGCGAACTCGTGGTCAAGCAGATGACCGGAAAATATCGTGTGCGCCACCCGGAAATGCTGCCGCTGTACCTCGAGGCGATGGAACTTGTCGCCGAATTCGGCAAAGTCGAGTTCGTACACGTGCTGCGGGAAAAAAACCCGGGAGCGGACCAGGTGGCCAACATGGCGATCGACAGTCGCATGGTTCGAGGACGCGGTGCGATTTCGGAAGGCTAGCCGCGAAATTCCCGTCCGCACCTCATGAGTGACTCCTCCGACGCGATTCTGACCGTCACCCTCAGTGAGTTCGACGACCACGGCACCACCCGCGCGCGAGTGGGCAACCACTGGATCGAGGTCGAACACGGCATCCCGGGTGAGACCGTCAAGATCGAACTCATGGGCAAGAAGCGCCAACGCGGCAGGATCGTCGACCTGGTCAAATCGGCGAACGATCGAGTGTTTCCACCATGCGAATACTATCGCGAGTGGAAGTGCGGCGGCTGCCAATGGCAGCACATATCGTATCGCAGCCAGTTGCGCCGGAAGCGCAGAGGCGTCGAAGCAACCATGAAGCGCGCCGGCCTCGACCTGCGTGTCACCGCGACCTACTCGCTGGCTGAGCCGTGGCGCTACCGCACGACCGCCGGCATAGCACTCGGGAAACACGCCGGCTTCCGCCGTCAAGGATCCCTAGCCATCGTGCCAATCGAGGACTGCCTGATATCACACCGTCTGATCGGTGAGCTTATGGCAGTGCTGAACAAGCAACTAGAATCCGGAGCACTCCCCGACTTCAGGGGCCGCGTTCGGCTCGATGTGCGGCTGGCCGATGGGCCGGTGCTGCAAGTTCTGGTCCGACCGGCTGACGACCACCCACCCGCTTCCTCGGATCTTGACGTCTTGACAGCCGCGCTCACACAGATCGCATCGATCGCGTCTGTATCGATCATGTCACCCGAGGGCGAGTTGATCGTTCTGAGCGGCGATCCGTTCGGTCAGACTACCGTGTCGGGAAGGACCGTATATCTCCACGCTGGATCATTCTTTCAGACCAATCTGGAACTACTGCCCGAGTTGATCGGTCGGCTCCAATCCGAGGCCGCGCCGCTGGAGGGAAAAAGGATCGCCGATGTCTACGGAGGCGTCGGCATTTTTGGCCTCTTCCTGGCAGAAAGGGCAGCGGAGGTCCTGGTGGTGGAGTCCGATCAACTGGCCGAGGAGGCGTGTCGACGCACCGCAGCGGAATGGGGTCTGGATAACGTTCACTTCCGTGCCGAGGAAGCCGAGATAGCCCTCCGGGATGAATCCGGGTTCGACGTGGTGGTGGTGGACCCACCTCGCACCGGACTGAGCGAGTCCGTGATCGAGTCTCTGGTCGAGCAACAGCCGGAGACGATCCTGTACATTTCCTGCCTGGCACAGTCGCTGGCGCGTGATTTACGCGTGCTTACCGCCGAGGGGTACAGTGTCGAGCACCTTGAAGTCTTTGATTTCTATCCGCAAACCTACCACGTGGAAATCCTGACCGTACTGCGGAAAGCGGACGACAGCACATCGAGTGCGAACGAGGAATCGAACAAGGGCTAGCAACCACCAAACACGGGTGCCCGATCGCTACCCATCATCCTCGGTCCACTTGCCGTGTTCCTTGATCAATTCAATCAGCCGGTCGTCAGCCGTCTCGGCCGGAACACCTTTCTCCACGCATTCTTTGCCGACGTACAGATTCACCTGACCGGGCGCTCCGCCGACGTAGCCAAAGTCGGCGTCCGCCATTTCACCTGGGCCGTTCACGATGCAACCCATGATGGCGAGTTTGACACCCACTAGATGCGATGTGCGCGCCTTGATGCGGTCCGTGGTTTCCTGCAGGTCGAACAACGTCCGCCCACAGGACGGGCAGGCCACGTAATCGGTCTTGGTGATCCGGGCGCCGGCAGCCTGCAGGATATTAAAGGCGAGCCCGGTAGAGTCCTGCATGCCGTCGATCATGACCGCATCGCCCAGTCCGTCGCAGAGGAGCGAGCCGAGGGCGATCGAAGCAGGCAGCAGCGGATCTTCCGACGCACGCACGCGCAGCAATATTGGTGTGTCGACACTCCGCTGGGCGGCCTCCGCCGCCAGGCGTCGATGCGCGTGGATCAGGTCTGCTTCCGACGCCAGCATCGAGAGCACGAGGTTAGCGTCCGGCCACCCGGTCGCGGCATCTAGCAGCCGGCGTGCTGCCGTCTCTACGTTGTGCCCGTCTCCGACAGCCGCCTGAAGAACCACGGCAACCCCGGGGTGCGCGTGACTCACGTCCTGCATGAGGTAGTCCAGATCCGGGTCCCCGTCGACGTCGACCACGAGACCGTCCACAACTTTTGCCGCACCCCGCAATAGATCGACGTCGCCGCTTGCGGCCAGGAGAGCCAGCCTTGCTTGCGGCCACTTCACCAGTCGATCGGATATACGTCGAAGCGTTTCGAGATCCTCTTCGCTTTCGAGCGTCAGGAGCACGGCATCCGGTTTGGGCTGGCGTCGTCCGGCGGGGCCGGCCCAACGGAGAATACGTGCCATCACGGACGTCTGCTTTGATGGCGGGCCGTCGATGGTGACAACGACCGCAACCGTGTGATCGCGCCCAACCGACACGTCTCCCACGGCCACCGCCCGACTCGCGCGCCGTCCGTAGTGGTAGTAGTCCCATGGCGCATCGTCGTCGAGATGGTTACTCGCAGGTTCCGGAAGTCCGATGTAACGTCCTGCAATAGCAAACGCCACCGGGATCTCGGCTTCCGGCTCCTCCGTCAGCGAGACCCGAATAGTGTCGCCAATTCCGTCTTCCAACAAACTGCCGATGCCGATTGCCGACTTGATGCGGCCATCTTCCGCATTGCCGGCTTCGGTGACGCCGAGATGGAATGGATACTCCATTCCGAGTCTTTCCATGCGCGCAGCCAGTAACCTATATGCCGCGATCATGACCTTCGGGTTGGACGCCTTCATGGAGAGAATGACGTCCTGATAGCCGTACTTCTCACAAATGCGCACGAACTCCAACGCAGATTCGACCATGCCCTCGGGTGTGTCTCCAAATCGATTCATGATGCGGTCAGAGAGCGAACCATGGTTCGTGCCGATGCGCATGGCGATGCCGCGTTCTTTGCACTTCAGGACCAGAGGAGCGAACCGGGTTTCAATGCGCTCCAGTTCTTCCTCGTACTGCTCGTCTGTGTACTCGCGTATGGCGAACTTCCGCGAGTCGACATAGTTACCGGGATTTACCCTCACCTTGTCGGCGAATTCTGCGGCTGCGATCGCGGCCAGAGGATTAAAGTGGATGTCGGCCACTAGAGGCACGCGAATACCGCGAGCCGCCAATCCCTCGCGAATAGGGCCCAGGCAGCGAGCGTCTGACGGGGTTGGAGTCGTTATCCGCACGATCTCGCACCCCGCGCGCATTAGGCGTTCCGCCTGTCCAATCGTCGCCTCGACATTTTTCGTCAGCGTCGTGGTCATGGACTGGACCCGAATTGGATTGTCACCACCGACGCCCACATCCCCCACCATGACAGTGCGGGTCGTACGACGACGATAGGCATAGAGGTCGGGTGCATACGGAAGTTGAAGGGTGCGCAAGGAGACTCCAGACGGAAAAAACGATACCGCGGGCGGCGCTAGGTAGCTTCCGCCGCTTACGTCATTGTAAAGAGCTTCAGCCGGAGTCTCCTACTTTGGAGGAACCAGTGTCATGCCCCGCGGTGCACTTCTTGTTTTTCGTTCGTCAAGTTTCAAACGTCTCGGTTCCGGCTGCTTTCTAGGAAGCAAGGAGGAACGATGAGCGCTCCTCCCGGGCACGCTGGCCACGAAGCCGCGGTATCGCCCCACTTTTTACCTGATTATCGTCCTGGCCACGCTCTGTGGCGTGGTGATGAACTTCCTGGGGATCAACCCGATCAAGGCGTTGTTTCTGACGGCCCTTATCAACGGCGTGGCGGCCCCGCCGCTGCTGGTGTTGATCGTGCTGCTGGGTTCAGACCGCGCCGTGATGAAAGACAAGGTGAGCGGCCCTCTCAGCAAGACGTTGACCTGGGCCGCGACCGGGATCATGGGTGTCGCGGCGGTCGCGCTTCTGGTTACGATCCTGCACCTGTAGTAATAAGCATGCGCGTGTGCATGGACTCCGGCCATGAGCCTACAATTTCATCCATGTTGTAAGGAGGGATGAAATATGACGGAGCCATTGCGACGATTTGTACCATCGATTCACCCGCACATTCCCAGGCACGCCCAGACGAAACCCGTCAAGGTGGCGGATCAGTTGCCGCAGAACCTGAACGGGCGCATCGCCCTTGTGATCACCAAGGGCGTCGGCACCATGTGGTGTGCCTACGCGTTTACCGTCCTGGCGCTCATCGCGCTACCCCCGGCGATCTCCGGCGGAATCCTGACGACCATTCAGTGGCTCAGCCAGACCTTCATCCAATTGGTCATGCTGTCTGTCATCATGGTCGGGCAGAACTTACTTAGCGCCGCATCCGATAAACGGGCCGAGGACACCTGGAAAGACGCGGACGCAACCTTCCACACCGCCACGCAGATCCAGGAGCACCTGGCGGCGCAGGACGCCCAGCTCGAGGCCCAAAGCGAGCGACTGACGCAGATCACAGCCATGCTCACGAAGGCCTACCCGGCCGTCGGCGAGATTTCCTAAAACCTACTGCACCGGATCGCTAGCGAATGTGATAGACGTGCGTTGCGGTCACCGTCCCGCCTAGGGAATTGGGACTACGCGGCTGCTGTGCGGCAGCGTTCGTCGCTTGACGCTTGCTGTACCATAGAGTAGCCCTAGTCCTGTTCCCTCACGCCTCGGGGGGACGGGCTTCTTTTTTACCGGGAGACCCCATTGACCGAACAGGATCGCTATTACATCACCACGACCATTCCCTACGTGAATGGCCGGCCACACATTGGCCATGCTGAAGAATTCGCCCAGACCGACGCATTCGGCCGCTATCATCGTCTCCGCGGGGACGATACCTATGTACTCACAGGCACCGACGAGAATTCTCTAACCAATGTCCTCGCGGCGGAAGCGGAAGGACTGTCGCCGCAGGAACTGGTGGATCGCAACTCTCTTTGGTTCAAGTCCCTGGCCGACGACCTGGGTTTCGCGTACGATCAGTTCATTCGGACCGCTGTCGACCCCCGACACGCCGCCGCTTCACAGAAGATTTGGCGAGCCGTCGATGCCTCCGGGGACATTTATAAACAGCGTTACAGCGGACTGTACTGCGTGCGCTGCGAGCAATACTACGACGAAGACGAATTGATCGACGGGCTGTGTCCGGAGCACGGCATCCCGCCGCAATTGGTCGAGGAAGAGAATTACTTCTTTCGTCTGTCGAAGTATGCGGACGCATTACACGAACTCGTTTCGTCTGACCGTCTGCTCATCATGCCGGAATTCCGAAAGAATGAAGTGCTGAGCTTCATCTCCTCGGGGCTGCAAGATTTCAGCGTCTCGCGCTCGCATACCCGGGCGCACGGCTGGGGAATTCCGGTGCCCGATGACCCCTCGCAGGTGATGTACGTGTGGTTCGACGCGTTGACCAATTACATCAGCGCCATCGACTATGCCGACGAGGGCGAGCGTTATGCTCGGTACTGGCTCGAGAATCCTCATCGTGTCCATGCACTCGGTAAGGGTGTAATCCGCTTTCACGCGATTTACTGGCCGGCCATGTTGCTATCCGCCGGGATTCCACTCCCCGAGGCCGAATTCGTGCACGGCTACATCAACATCGCTGGGGCCAAGATGAGCAAGTCTCTCGGCAATACTATTGACCCGGCTGAGTTGGTGCAAACCTACGGCCGTGATGCCGTACGCTACTTCCTGCTACGTGGGATTTCGGCGACGCGCGACGCCGATTTCGTGGATGTCGATGGCTTCCACGATCAGCTCAGGTCCCGATACAACGCCGATCTGGCAAATGATCTGGGTAACCTGGTGAATCGCACCGTCACCATGGTCGGTCGTTTCGGTGAGGGAGCCGTGCCCTCTCCAGGTAACAGCTCGCAACTCGATTCCTCCGTACGGGATTTGGCCAACGAGGTGGGCAGGCGGGTACAGAACGCAATGCAGGCCTACAATCCTCAACTGGCGCTCGAAGTAATCTGGGAACTTGTGACTCGAGCCAACAAGTACGTTGAGGAGACCGCACCATGGACCTTGTCGAAGGTCGCCAGGGATGG
>DAINCT010000147.1:0-8062 GCA_036732245.1 Chloroflexota bacterium
CTCCAGTTCGGCATGCGTCAAGATGAACTTGCGAAGGAGGAGCGAGTCATCTCCTACCCCGTACCGGACGATGAAACCCGTCGAGGTCTCGATCAAGTTGATGTTGCACGCATTGCTGCCATCGAGCCAGGCGCCAAGTGCACGCAGTAACGGCTGGTACGACATCCGCCGCAGGGGAATCTCTTTTACCTCTACCTGCTCGAATACCCACGCCAGCAACGGATTATTCCGACCCTCGTGCTGCGCTCTGTATGTGTCGTGAACCAAACTTGCCTTCGCCATCGCAAATCTCCGTTACGACTAAGAGAATCACTCCGGACTAAGCGCGTACAGGGCTAGACGTCCCACTTTTCGCAGGAAACTTGGCCCTTGCCTCGCCACGCCGTTCGGCGCCGGTACGGACAGCGCCAAATTGTAGTTGCGGCGCTCATACCGCACAATGGACTGACATCGTTTGCTTACGTTGCCTTATGGCTTTGCGACAGGGGATTCATGCGCGTCCAGGCCGTGCGCTGGAAGATAGCGCGCCGTCATCTGAACCGGCGGCGGTCGCATCGGCTCCGATGGAGCATGGTTGTGGCGTTTGTCCTGCTCCTGTTGATCACCAGCGTGAGTGGCGCCGGCGCCATGTACTTCGTCTCACAGTTGCCGTCGGCCAGCACGTTTCACATTCATTACGCCTTTCAGAACGCCCGCATCTACGATTCGCGAGGCGATCTGCTCTATAACATGGCCGATCTGGCGAAAGTAAAGGGCGGACTGCGCGTCGTCGAGCCTCTACAGAGCCGCGGTGATGCTCAGGCGGCGTGCCGAGGCGGCGTCAATCGCATTCCTCTGGTGCTGCAGAACGCCGTCATTGCCACCGAGGATGCGACCTTCTACAAGAATCCCGGCTTCGACCCCCTCAGTATCCTGCGTGCCGCCTATCAAGACCTCCAGTACGGCCACATTATTTCCGGGGCCAGCACCATCACCCAACAGGTGGTCCGCAATACCATGTTGACCCAGCAACAGTCGCTGAACCGCAAGGCGCAGGAGGTTGCGCTGGCGTATGAAATCAGCAAGCTCTACTCGAAACGCAAGATTTTGTGGTACTACCTGAACTACGTGCCATTTGGGAACCTGGCGTACGGAGCGCAAGCAGCGGCCCAGGTGTACTTTCACGAGCCTGTGTGCAACCTTGATTGGGCGCAAGCAGCGCTGCTGGCGGGCCTGCCGCGGGCGCCGTCCGCCTACGATCCGGTACAGCACCGCGCGGCCGCTCTACTGCGCATGCACACGGTACTCGCCTCGTTGCGACGCCACGGCTACATTCACGGCGCTGCGGCCGTCAATGCGGCGCTGACCGAAGCGCGGCGGTGGCGATTCTACCAGGCTCAGCCTTCGATGCGATACCCGCAATTCACGCAGTATGTGATCAATCAGCTCAACTCGATGCCGCGCTTAAAGCAACAGCTCTATCAGGGGATCGACGTGTACACAACGCTCGATCCCAGGCTGCAAAACATGGCGCAGTCGGCTGTGACCAAACAGATTGACGGCCTGCAAGCGCAGCATGTGACGAATGGCGCGCTGGTGTCACTCGATCTACGACCACATCATTACGGCTGGATCATGGCGATGGTCGGAAGCGCACATTACCGGGACCGCACCGGCCAGATCAACATGGCGATTTCGCCGCGCCAACCCGGCTCGTCCATGAAGCCGTTTAATTACATTTATGCCTTTACCCACGGCAATGTGTCGCCCGGCACGCAGGTCACCGATTCGCCGATCATCCTGCCGGATCCGAACGATACTCAACACCATGGATGGTATCTCCCGGCCAACTACGATCGCCTCTATCACGGCACGGTTACTCTGCGGCAGGCGTTGGCGAATTCGCTCAATGTGCCGGCCGTGAAGGTCGAGTACTATGTCACCACTCCCAAAAACGTGGCGCGGACCGCGGCTCGCTTCGGCATGACCAGCCTCTACCACGACAATCCCGGCCTTGATTGCAGCGTCTGCTACGCGGTCACGCTCGGGGGGTTGACGCGCGGCACGCGGCTGCTGCAAGAGACCGCGGCCTACGGTGTCTTCTCGACTGGAGGCTGGACTGTGCCACCGGTCGCGATCTGGAAGGTGATCAAGCGCAGTACCGGCAAAGTTCTCTTTTGCTCGGCGGATTGCCCACGCGGAATCAAGCCGGCTTCATGGCTCGTCAGTCAGAGACATCACGTGCTCGACGCCGCACATGCGGCCGAGATGACGAACGTGTTGAGCGACGACAATGCACGCTGCACGGTGCAGGTGTGCGAATTTGGTCTGAATAGCGCGCTGAAGCTCAGTCGACCGGCCGCCGCCAAAACCGGTACCACGGAGTCGTTTACCGATAACTGGACCGTCGGGTATACACCGCAAATCGTGACTGGAGTGTGGGCGGGTAATTCCGACCGTTCCCCCATGCAGAACGTGATCGGTGTCACCGGCGCCGCGCCGGTCTGGCACCAATACATGGAGCGCGCGTTTCAGATCCTGCACTTGCCGGTCGAAAACTTCTCGGTCCCGAACAACCTGGTGACCACCAACCAGTGCTCGACACCCGGTTCCACCTTCACCAGCTACACCGCGCCCGACATCTTCGTCGAGGGCGCCACGCCGCCGTACCAGTTGCCGCTCTGCCGCATCGCCGAGCGTGGATCGATGCCCGTTTCGTGTGCCAAGTATCCGGCCAATCCATTGCCCCTCAGCTTCCAGTGCCTGACGGCTCCCCCCTCTACCTATACATTCGGCTCGAGCCAGATTGGCACCAATCAATTGCCCAATAACGGGACAACGTTCCAGGCGCCGATCCAACCCAATAGTTCCACCACTCCGCAGTTCACCAACCCAACGGCTCCCCAAATCGGAACTCTCCAGCCGCAGCCCTAAAGGTCGTTCTGCATTCCATGGCGTTGTGCCACCGTAGAATGAGGCCATCCGGAGTATCACGCTGGAGGTGAAGCGCCATGCACTACGCCGTCATCATGGCTGGAGGAGCCGGCACGCGCCTGTGGCCGGCGGCTCGGCGAGGGAGTCCAAAGCAACTACAACGGTTGATTTTCGAGCAACCGCTGATCGCCGAAACTGTACAGCGTCTCACCCGGGTCTACCCGCCGGAACGTATCTTTATAGTGACGGCCAGTCGCTATGCCGATCCGATCAGAGAGATACTGCCCACCCTCCCGTCCGAGAACATCATCAGCGAGCCGGTAGGGCGTAACACGGCCGCGGCCATCGCGCTCGCCGCGTTCCAAATTGCGCGCGACGACCCGGACGGCGTCTTCGCCGTGTTCCCGGCCGACCACGTGATCTTGAAGCCGGAGGAACTGTACAGGGCGCTGGATTTTGCCAACACGCTGGCGCTCGAGCATCGGGTGGTCGATATCGGAGTTCCGCCCAGCCACCCTGAAACGGGTTACGGCTACATCAAGCTCGGCCGGGAGATCGACGCACGTGAGGGTCTGGAGGCGTACGAGGTCGAAGGCTTTGTGGAAAAGCCGGATCGTGGGACGGCCGAGTCGTACGTCAGCGCCGGAAACTACATCTGGAACTCCGGCATGTTCGTCTGGAGGGCCGGCGAGTATCTCGAAGCGTTGCAACAGCACCTCCCCGACACCTATGCCCGACTCGAGGGGCCGTTTCGCAGTGGCGACTGGGACGAATTGACCGAGGCGTACGCTCGCATCGAAGACATTTCAGTCGACTACGCGATCATGGAACGGACCGCGGACGTGGTGGCCCTGTCGGTCGACTTCGGTTGGCGCGACATCGGCGACTGGGCCGCGCTCTACGACATGATGGAGCACGACGATCACGGCAATGCCTTCGATGGCCCTCATGCCTACATCGACACTGAAAACTGCCTGATGCTTTCGCCGAAGAAATTGGTGGCTGCGGTCGGTCTGCGCGACCTGATCGTGGTGGACACCGACAACGTGCTCCTCATCGTGCCCCGGGATCGATCGCAAGAGGTAAAGGCACTCCTCGAGGAGGTCGACGAAAGAGGGCACGGCGACTATCTGTAGCAACGTAGCTCCACTCCCTCTTCCGGTCGCGCCGTGATTGTAGTTCTCAGCCTGAACACCGCCATCGATCGGTTGATGCTCGTACCGGGCTTTGCCGGTGGGCAGGTATACCGGGCAGAGCGTTCAGTGGCCGTTGCCGGAGGCAAAGCGCTCAATGTGGCACGAGTGCTTCGCCGGCTCGGTCACCCGGTACGCGTGGTAGGGATGCTCGGCGGTATGCCGGAGAGCTTCGTGCGCACCTGGTGTGACCGTGAGGGCATCGAGGGCCACTGGGTACGGATCGAGATGGACTCACGCACCTGTGTCATCGTGGTCGATCCGCAGTCCGCGCATCAGACCGTTCTGAATGAACCCGGTCCGAGACTCAACTCGTCCGACATGCGGCGAATTGATGCGGCAATCGAACAGACCACTCAGGAGGGCGACACGCTTTGCATCTCCGGCAGCGCGCCGCCTGGGGTGGCTGCATCCTTCTACGCTGATCTAATCGTGCGCATGCGCGAGCGCGGCATCAGGGTGTTGGTCGATACAGCGGGTGCAGCACTCCGCTTGGCGCTCGACGCGCTCCCATGGGCAGCCGCTCCCAACGCGTCAGAGTGTGCGACGGCCCTGTCCCATGCGGAAGACCCTCCGACTCTGATCGCGGCATTGTCGGAGCGAGTGGAACATGCCATTCTGACGATCGGGTCGGAGGGACTGCTGTACGCACACGGCGACAGGATCTGGCGGGTCCGGCCGCCCGCCATCCACACCGTGAACGCGGTCGGTTCAGGAGATGCCTGCGTGGCCGGATTCCTGGCAGGCATCATCCGGGGACTTCCGCCCCTCGACGCCATTCAACTCGGCGTGGCCTGCGGTGCAGCCAACGCAGCTCGCTTCGAGCCGGGCATCGAGAGCATCGCCGAGGTCGAGCGCCTTTCCTCGTTGGTACGGATCGACCCGTTCGATCCCTCGCGACCGGCACGATAAACCTGTGTTCCACCGTAGCGCCTGCAGTACGGTCTCCATCACCATGCATCGAGATGACGGTGGCTCGGCGCTCCGTCGCCGAGGCGCTCGAGGTCGTCTCGGTTCCCACCTCCTGCGACATGATGGCTGGGTCGCATGTGAACCCGGCTTACACTATCGCCCAGGAGGCGGCCCTGGCGGGCCGAGAATCTCGAACCCGTTTCGAGCCGCGATCGAGGCCAGACGCGCCATGTCCGGATGTCCCTCCATTGGTGGAGGTACCACGCGAGCCGGAGCAGGCACACCGACCTCTCGCAGAAACCCCTCGAACTGCATCGGTTGGAAGCCGACCAGGGCTCTCGCTCCTTGAGGGATTTCTGCCATGAAGGTGTGCGGTATCCCCTTTGGACCGAACCCAAATGAGCCTGCAGTGAGAGATAGTCGAGCATCTCCGACATAGAATGTCAGCTCTCCGTCGAGGACGTAGAACCACTCGTCCTCTTCCGGATGAACGTGCCAGGGTGAGCCGATACCCTGGGGCACGACGATCTCGAGCATGCCGTACCGCCCGCCGGTATCATCCCGACCGATTCTGATCGTCTGCAGCATGCCGAGCAACCAGAACGCCTCTCCTTCGGCGTTTCCCAGGGCGTAACCGAGCTTCGCCCGGTCACTCGAAATGGCGGACACGAAATCCTCCGCGGTAGCCGGCGCGATTTGTTGGTCGATTGCCATGGTCAGTCTCCCTTCGTATGATTGGGTGGACATTTGGGCATGCATTGGTTGCTCCTAACACGTATCCCCTGGACGTCGCCTCCTTTCGTCGCCCTCCGGCGCCGCTTCCTGTTCGAGTGCATAGAGCCGTGTTTGGACACGCTCCAGGAACTCGACCAGCGACTCGCACTCGGCATCGGAGAACACGGCGAAGGCGTCCCGCGAAGCTCCATGGATCCGCGGCAACATGCGGTCAAGGATGCTGCGTGCCTCGTCCGTGATGTCGATGAGGAGCTTACGGCGATCGCTGGGGTGCGGCACGCGACGAATCAGTCCCCGTCGCTCCAGTGTGTCGAGCAGGGACGTCATGGTACCGCTCGTAATGAGCAGTCGATCCGCGATGACATGCGGCGGGAGCGGCTCCCCCGCGCCCTCTACAATCGCCAGGATCTCGGAAGCGCTGGCCGAGAGATCGACTACCATCCGGCGTCGCCGATCGATCTCGGCGAGCAAGCGATTTGCGGTACGGAGCAGATTGGCGGCGCACATCGTGGCAGCGCGCCTGGCGTCCGGGAATTCATCCTCGAAATCGTCGTTCACGGCGATCGCGGAGCGGTCGGCAACGGTATTCTGCATGGCGTCTCCGGTGATGCTTGATTGCCATTAACTTGATATCAAGTTAATGGGTTACGAGTTACTTGTCAAGAGGCAAATTGGAAGAGTGGGGCCTTTGGCAGAGCCTTCGGCGGATTTTCACCAGCAGCCCCATCCCTGTTGCGGCTATAAACAACGTGGAGTGGTGATCTCCCGGTTGCGAATGCGCCCCCCGCAGGTGCGCCCTCCAGAGGATTGATGGATGGTGCACACGGAACCGGAAGCTTCGCAAGCCAGCGCGACACTCCTTCCGTGCGGACCAGAGCCCGCCATGCAGAGGCCCGCTACTGGACTGCTCGCCACCCTCGCCGGGGTGACGTTTCTTGCCCATATGCTGGTCGCCGGCAATTACGGGTACTTTCGGGACGAGCTGTACTATATCGCCGACGGCCGGCATCTCCAGGCCGGCTACGTCGATCAGCCGCTGTTGATGGGGTGGCTGGCGGCGCTCCTGCGCGTCATCGCCGATGACAATCTCGTGGCGATCCACCTCATCCCGGCTCTGGCCTGTGCTCTGATCATCGTCGTCACCGGCCTCATGGCGCGCGAGCTGGGCGGTGGACGAGTGGCCCAGCTAGTGGCCGGCGTGGCAGCCCTCTTCACCGTGGCCTTCATGGCGACTGCCTCGATCTTCTCCATGGATGTGCTCGATGAGCTCTGGTGGGCGCTTGCCAGCCTCATCTTGCTGCGCCTGCTGCGGCGAAATGCGCCGCACCTGTGGCTGGTCATTGGCGCGGTCCTCTGCATCGCCCTCCTGACCAAGCTGACCGTGCTCTTTTTCTGTCTCGCCCTCGCCCTAGCCCTTCTGGTCACCCCCGTGCGCCGTTTCCTGCTGACCCCCTGGCCGTGGTTGGCGGCGGCCATTGCTTTTGTGGGTCTGCTGCCCTACATCATCTGGAATGCCCTGAACGGGTGGCCGACCGTGGAGTTCTGGCACCACTATGGTGGCGTCGGCACCAGCCCTCTGGACTTCCTGGCGACACAACTCATCCTGATAAATCCGATCGCTGTGCCCCTGGCAGTGGCCGGCCTGGTGTTCTACTTCCGCCCGACCGGTACGCGGTATCGCCTGCTGGGCTGGACCTTCGTCTTCCTCTATCTGCTCCTCACCCTCTTGCGCCTCAAGGTCTACTTCCTCGCCCCTGCCTATCCCCTCCTATTCGCTCCCGGTGCGGTGATGTTCGAGCGGCTGCGCTTGCGGCCATTATTCGCCTGGCTACGGCCCGCCTATGTCGTCCTTCTCGTCCTGGTCGGCATTTTGCTGGCGCCGGATGTCATGCCGATCCTGCCGCCGGCCGCGGCCGAGCGCTGGGCCCAAGGCTCCTTATCCCAGGTGCTTGCCGACCGGTTTGGCTGGGTCAGCCTCACACGCACCGTGGAGCGGGTCTATGCCGCTTTGCCGCCTACGCAGCGCGCGCAGGCCTGTGTCCTCACCAGCAACTATGGCGAGGCCGGCGCGCTCCAGCAGCTTTCCCCGCCCGGTCGTTTACCGCCGGTTATTAGCGGCCACAACAACTACTCCCTGTGGGGACCGGGCAGGTGTACCGGCAAGGTGCTCATCACGGTGGGCTATGCGCCGAGCGACTTGAAGCGCGTGCGCGCGCTCTACACCCACATCACGCGAGCTGCCATCGACCGGTGCCGGTACTGCGTGGATTACGAACGCACCCTGCCGATCTACGTCTTGTCCGGCGCGA
>DAINCT010000148.1:0-8061 GCA_036732245.1 Chloroflexota bacterium
GTATAGAACTCGCCCGTCCGGCCCGAAGCGCTTCGAGGACCGGATGTCGACCCCAGATCCAGACAGAGTTGCTACTCAATCCGTTTGCTCCACGAGCGCAACTGCGCGTGCACTGATTCCCTCACCTCTGCCCTCGGGACCCAATCCTTCGTTTGTCGTTGCCTTTACGCCAATGTCTTCCACGGCGATACGAAGCGCTTCCGCCAGGCACACTCGCATCTCATTGACATAAGGGGCGAGCCTCGGATGCTCAGCCACGACCGTGACGTCGACATTTCCGGGGCGATACCCGTTTGAGCCCAGAAGGCCGACAACACGGCGCAGCAAAACGATGCTAGCAGCGTCCTTGAAGGCCGGATCGCTCGGTGGAAAGTGTTGGCCGATGTCACCGAGAGCAGACGCTCCCAACAGAGCGTCTATGAGCGCGTGCACGACCACGTCGGCGTCGGAGTGGCCGTCAAGACCGAGTGGAAAAGGAATGTGAACACCGCCCAGCACCAGGCGCCGGCCTTCCTTGAGTCGATGGATATCGTATCCGATGCCCACCCGCATCAGCCGGCCCGCCCATTCGCCACCAGGAGTCGAGCCAACCAGAGGTCGTACGAAGTAGTTATCTTCAGGTTGCCCTCGAGTCCGGGGAACGCTCGAACTTCAAATTGACACGCTTCCATGAGCTCGGCATCATCCGTTACCGACTTAGTGGCCGCATGCGCTGATGCGTGAGCGTGCCGAAGAGCGCGCGCCCGAAATACCTGAGGCGTCTGCACGGATCGTAGGCTACTCCGGTCAACCGTTTGCACGATGACGCCGTCGCCGTCGACCTGCTTTATAGTGTCCGTCACTGGTAAAGCAGGTATCGCCCCGTCGCAGGTTTGCACGAGGTCTACACCCTGACGAACGAGGTCGGCTGTGGCGAGCGGTCGGGCAGCATCATGCACTGCGACTATGGACGCGCCCTGTAACTGTTCCAGGCCCAGGGACACCGAATCTTGACGACGAGGCCCACCGGTGACGACCGTCAGAGAACTGCCCAGCGACGCGAACTCAGCTCGCGCCCGGTTCTCCTGTCCTGCACGGACCACCAGGACCGTATGTTCTGCCTCCGACCCAAGCGCCCGCAGCGAATGCCACAGGACGGTGTGCTCGCCCAGGCGTATCCAAATTTTGTCGACTCCTTGCATCCGAGAGCTAGTTCCCGCCGCCACGACGACGAGTCCAAGGCCTGGTATCACTGGGTCATTCCCGCCTTCGGATGCGCGAAGATCATGCGTCCGGCGGCTGTCTGCAGCACGCGAGTGACCACGACCTCCGTGTGACGGTTCAGCAGCCTTTTGCCGTTCTCAACGACAATCATTGTCCCGTCGTCCAGGAAACCGACCCCCTGATTTACCTCTCGGCCTTCCTGAATGATCCTGACGCTCATTTCTTCGCCGGGCAATACCACCGGTTTGACTGCATTCGCCAGTTGATTGATGTTCAACACGCGAATGCCCTGCAGCTCCGCAATCCGATTCAGGTTGAAGTCATTGGTAATGATAGGACATGACGCTGCGCGAGCTAATTTCACTAGCTTTCCATCCACGTCCGGAACGTCCCGCGGGTCTTCATCGGACACGCGGAGCGGCGTAGGGGACTCGCTCTGCAGTCGTTTTAGCATGTCGAGGCCCCGTTTTCCACGAATACGGCGAACCGGGTCAGGCGAGTCGGCGATGTGTTGCAGTTCCATCAGGACGAATCGAGGCACAACAAGCGTGCCGTACAAGAAGCCAGCCTGGTTAATGTCGGCGATGCGACCGTCGATGATCGTGCTTGTGTCGACGAGATATTCCACCTCGCGCGCTGGTGCTTCAGGAACGGGCGACAGAGTCCTCGTCTGTAGAAAGTGTGAAAGTTCACGGTGTCTCAAGAGTAGTAGCGAGATGCCCGTGTATCCGCACACTATTGCCGCGATCGCAGGAAGGAGGTGCCCGAGGGACCACGGCAGGAAAGAAAGCGGATACGCCAGAAGCGCAGCGACCACGAGTCCGAGAATCAGTCCCACGATGGCAGCCAAAAGCTCGCTGACGGGCACACGATGGACACGGCTCCTCACGACTGAGTACGGCTGGCCCACGACGTAGGGCGCAACTGCAAGTCCAGCCACCAGGCCGACGGTGATACCCAATACGGCATTGCGTGGTTGTTGAGAGTCGCCGCCTAACAGGCTGCCTATCTGCCAGCCGATCAAGCCAAAGCCCACCGCACCAACGGTCCGAATACCAATCCCGGCATGCATCGGCCGCAACCTCCGTAGGATGCGTTAAAACAGAAACTATATGCGGGCGCAACCGGCGACGAAAATAGCCTCGCCCAGAGACGAGACACCAATTGCATGCGTGCGCGCCGAGTCATCAAGGTCGCGAAGATTCCGTTTTGGCACTATGCATCGCTCGAACCCAAGTTTGCCGGCTTCCGAAACCCGTTGACGGACGTGATTCACCGAACGGACCTCGCCTCCCAGCCCTATCTCCCCAATTGCCGCAAAGTCCTTCACTGGGATGTCGACCACTCCGGAGACGATCGCCAGGCAAGCTGCTAAGTCGGAAGCCGGCTCGGTGAGGCGCATCCCGCCAACCACGTTAACGAAAATGTCCTGCGATCCAAGTGACACGTTGGCACGCTTGCTCAGAACCGCGGTCAGGAGAACGAGCCTATTCAGATCGATTCCGGTCGTGGTTCGGCGAGGCAGGCCAAAGTGCGTCGGCGTCACCAGTGCCTGGAGTTCCACGAGCAAAGGGCGAGACCCTTCAAGGGTAACGGTGACCACCGAACCCGACGTATTTGACTCACGTTCTGACAGAAAAAGGGCCGACGGATTGGAGACTTCTACCAGTCCTTGCTCTTGCATGTCGAACACACCGACCTCGTTCGTCGCGCCGAAACGGTTCTTGACGCTCCGAAGTAGTCGATACGCATGAAACTGATCGCCCTCGAGATAGAGGACCGTGTCAACCATGTGTTCCAGCACTTTCGGACCCGCGATGCTGCCCTCTTTCGTCACGTGCCCGACTAGGAACGTGGCAGTGCCTTCGCTTTTCGCGAGCCGAGTCAGCCTAGCGGTCGACTCCCTGATCTGGCCCACGCTCCCGGAAGCCGAGTCCAGCTCCGAGCTCCGCAGGGTTTGAATCGAATCGACCACCAGTAGCGCCGGCGCCATGCGAATCGCATGTTCCGCGATCACGTCGACGTCGGTTTCGGCCAGAATGTAGAGTTCGCTGGACACCTCGCCGAGGCGATCCGCTCGTAGTTTTACTTGCTGAGCCGACTCCTCGCCGGTCACATAGAGGACTGTGCCCACGCTGTCCGCGGCCAGATTACAGACCTGCAGCAATAATGTGGACTTTCCGATTCCAGGCTCACCGCCCAGTAGAACAACCGACCCAGGCACAATGCCCCCACCGAGAACCCGATTGAATTCTTGGAGCGGAACGCGCATGCGACGGTGTTCGACATTTTCGACTGTGCACAGCTGAACCGGGGGCAAACCGAAGTCGACCTGCCTCGAGCCATTTTTGCTCGAAGCAGGTCGATCAATGGTTTCGACCAGAGAGTTCCACGCGCTACAGCCTGGGCATCTGCCATACTCGCTGGGGTACTGTCCGCCACATTGCTGGCAGATGTACTTGGTATGGACCCTGGGCATTAATTCTCCGCTTCGGCGACGCTTAACTCCGGGGCCGGAGATTCCTCCGTTTTCAGTTCGATGCCGTCTTCAGTACGCTGCACCAGCACGCGTGAGCCAGGGTAGAACTTCGCCAGCAGCATGCCTTCCGCCAGAGGATCCTCGATCAGGTTTTGAATCGTCCGACGCAGCGGTCGAGCGCCGTACGTAGGATCGAACCCCTGGTCCACCAGATAGTCCTTCGCGTCCGGCGTGACCTCGAGATCGATCTGCTGCTCCACTAACTGAGCCTTGACTCGCGCCATCATCAGGTCGCAAATCTGGTGCACTTCCACCTGGGTCAGTGCCTTGAACACGATCGTGGCATCGATGCGGTTAAGGAACTCCGGCTTGAATGTGCTCTTCAATTCATTCATGATCTTTCGGATCATGTCTTCGTGTTGATGGGCCTGACGTTTCTCATCGTCACTGGTGCTCCGGTTAATCTTGAAGCCCAGTTGCGCGTCATGGTTCAATAAGCCCGCGCCTACGTTAGATGTCATGATGATGATTGTATTGCGAAAATCAACGGCCCGTCCCTTGGCATCCGTCAACCGGCCGTCTTCCAGAATTTGTAGCAGAATGTTGAAGACCTCAGGATGCGCCTTCTCGATCTCGTCCAGCAAGATGACCGAATACGGCTTCCTTCGAACTGCTTCAGTTAATTGACCGCCCTCTTCATAACCGACATATCCCGGAGGCGCTCCCACCAGGCGAGCCACCGAATGACGTTCCATGAACTCTGACATGTCGATCTTGATCAGAGCTTCTTCGCTGCCAAACATGAACTCTGCGAGCGCCTTAGCCAGCTCGGTCTTCCCAACACCCGTGGGCCCCAGGAAAATGAAGCTTCCTATCGGTCGCCGAGGATCTTTCAGACCTGTACGTGCGCGACGCACCGCGCTTGAAATTGTGGAAATGGCTTCGTTCTGGCCGATCACCCGGTTGTGGAGTGCACCCTCCATTTCGAGGAGCCGCGCTGACTCCTCCTGCGCGATCCGCATGACCGGAATTCCGGTCCACATGGCGACGATCTGAGCGATGTCCTCTTCGGTCACCTCGAGCTGCTCGCTACTTTGCTGGTTGTGCCACCCGTGCTCAAGTTCTCCGATGCGGTCGCGGAGCTTCTGTTCCTGGTCGCGGAGTTGAGCCGCCAATTCGTACTTTTGGTGCTGAATGGCTCCGTCCTTCTTGTCCTGGATGGTCTCCAACTCTTTCATGGCGTCTTTGAGATTTTGCGGCGCCACTGCCCGGCGCATGCGCACCCGGGACGAAGCTTCATCGATGAGATCGATCGCCTTGTCGGGCATGAAACGGTCCGTAATGTACCGCTCGGCCATTTCCGCAGCACTCTTCAGCGCTCCGTCGTTGATCTTCAAGCGGTGATGCTCTTCAAATCGCTCTCGCAGACCCCCGAGGATCTCGATTGTCTCTTCCACCGTCGATTCTCGCACCGTAATGGGTTGAAATCTTCGTTCCAGAGCGGCATCGCGCTCGATGTACTTTCGGTATTCATCCAGCGTCGTGGCGCCAATTGTTTGGATTTCACCACGGGACAGCGCGGGCTTCAAAATGTTGGCCGCGTCTACCGCGCCTTCGGCCGCGCCGGCGCCCACGATGGTATGCAGCTCATCGATAAAGAGGACGCAATCACCGGAAGTCCGAATCTCTTCGATTATCTTCTTCAGTCGTTCTTCAAATTCTCCGCGATACTTGGTCCCTGCCACCAGCGACCCTATATCGAGCGTGAGCAGTCGTTTGCCCAACAAGTTCTCGGGCACCTCGCCACTCACGATGCGCTGTGCGAGCCCTTCCACGATCGCCGTCTTGCCGACACCTGGTTCCCCAATAAGAGCAGGGTTGTTCTTGCGACGGCGGGAGAGCACTTGCAGCACGCGTTCGATTTCATCGCCTCGTCCCACGATGGGGTCGAGCTGACCGGCGCGCGCCTGCGACGTCATGTCTATTCCAAGTTGATCAATGGTCGGAGTCTTGCTCGAACGGCGGTCGCCGTGGTGTGGGGCATTCCCGGTCTGCGTCAACACCTTGATGACTTCGGAACGCACCTTTTCCAGATTCACACCGAGGCTTTCCAGGACTCCGGCCGCTATGCCTTCCCCTTCTCGAATTAACCCGAGAAGCAGGTGCTCGGTTCCGATGTAGTGGTGACCGAGTCGACGCGCCTCGTCAACAGCCAATTCGATCACCTTCTTCGCTCGCGGCGTCAGGCCAATTTCTCCCATGACCTGCCGCTCACCGCGCCCGATGATGAACTCGACTGCGCTGCGCACCTTAGTGAGCTCGATGCCGAGATTGGAGAGCACCTTTGCGGCTACTCCCTCTCCCTCGCGCACCAGACCCAACAAAAGATGCTCTGTGCCGATGTAGTTGTGGTTGAAGCGCTGCGCCTCTTCCTGAGCAAGTGTCAGGACTTTGCGTGCGCGCTCCGTAAACCGGTCGAAACTTCCGCTCATACTCATGCTACTAGTGTCCGATCACGATGATTGCGCTGCGTCGGTGATTGCGGCAACGATAGGTAGGTATCTACTCGTTGGCTGATCGCTGGGAAGCAGCCGATGCTACTTCCGTTCCTTCGTACTCTTCATGTTCAGTGTCTTCAGGTGGCTGCTCCGCGTCCGCCTCTCGGTGGTTGTTGCCATTCCCTGAAGTAGTGGGCGCTGTGTCAGAGTTAGACTCCGATTCGACGTCATCCCGGTCCTCAGTGCTGATGTCGACCTCGGCGGGCGTAATCGAAGACTCAGTCTGTGGCTCGGCGGTGTCTTCCGGTGCATAGGCACCAAAGTCTTCACTCGCGAACGAACCATACTCTCCGGGGTCGCCGAAGCTCTGCATGTCCTGAGGAGCAGAGGACTCTTCTGCCTGGCGCACGCTAAGCCCCAGTCTTCGCCGCTGGTTGTTAATGTGAATGATCTTGACGTTAACGGGCTGGCCCTCTTGAACCACTTGCGCTGCATCTTGCACCGGTAAATCGGTTAGCTCGCTCAAGTGAATGAGACCCTCGAGACCCTCCTCCACCTTGGCGAACGCCCCGAACTTGGCTAGTTTTGTGATGACGGCCGGCACAACCTGCCCGACGTTGTACCGTTCTTCCACAGTGGTCCACGGATCCGGTAATGCCTTTTTCAAGCTCAACGCGATTTTCTTGCTGTCTCGATCCACACTGAGAACCATGACGTCGATCTCCTGGCCGACGCGCAGGACCTCACTCGGGTGGTTGACCCGGTTGTAAGAGATCTCTGAGACGTGCACCAGACCGTCGGCTCCTCCGAGGTCCACGAACGCACCGAAACTTGTTAGGTTGCTAACGATGCCCTTCCGAACCTGACCGGGTTCGAGCTGATCCATCAACTCGTCCTTGCGAAGGGTGCGCTGCTCCTGCACCGCGGCTCGTTCCGAAAGGATGAGCCGATTACGGCTCCGATTGATCTCGATAATCTTCAACGGAAGTCGCCGGCCGTTCATGGCGGCGAGGGTTTGAGTCACTTCTTCGTTCTCGCCTTCTTGGCGGGTGACATTGCGTAGATCGAGGACCTGAGACACCGGAACAAAGCCGCGTACTCCCTTCACGTCCACGATAAGTCCACCCTTGTTGAAGTCGACCACTGGGCCTTCAATGAGCGCCCCGCGATGGTACAATTCCTCGATCTCTCGCCAGGAACGTTCCATGCGCGCGCGTCGAAGCGACAAGATCGCGTGGCCATCTTGCCCTTCCGGCTGCATCACGTAGACGAGAGTGCGGTCTCCGACAGACAATGACGGTCCGTCATCATCTTCCGAGAAGAATTCGCGAGCGGGAATGACACCTTCCGATTTCATGCCAACGTCAATAAGCATTTCATCCGGGTCGACTCGGACCACGGTTCCTTCGACGGTTTCGCCGCGACGCAGACTCCGAAAAGCGTAGTCGTTGTCGCGCAGCAGAGCTTCCATGCCGTCCTCGGCATCCGCGCTTTCCTGAAGAAGCTGCGCCTCTGCTGGCTGGGTCGGCGCGCCTCCCTCCTGTTGATGGGATGCAGCCTCACCCAATTCGTCGTTATTCATCTTGCTCCTTCGGACCACTTCAGTAAGGTGGGGTAGTTGAAAAAGTGGAGTGGTCCTGTATATACCACAGGCCCAGGAGATTAGAGAATCCCTGGGCTCAGGCACTCAAAGTATACCAAATAGGCACCAGGCAGTAAAGAGTTACTGGGTGCGTTAGTTTACATAAAGTAGGGCAGAATTAGGGCGTAGCGAGTAGCGCGGTGGAGGGTAATATACCGCGTTCGCCGGGTCCGTGAGCCGAGGAAAAAAGAGAACCGCACTGGCAGCGGCCGATCGTCCCACCGAGGTAGACCCGGCAG
>DAINCT010000149.1:0-8027 GCA_036732245.1 Chloroflexota bacterium
GTGGAGGATGGAGCACCGCACGTCTGTTGGGTGCGGTCCGCAAGCAAAGTGAGAGCCAGTGCGGGGAAGGATTCAAGCCCATACCATACGAAAACTGGACAGTCCCGGAGCTACTCGCGGCAGCGAGGCAGGCGGATATCACCATTTCGCTTGACGAACTCCGCAAGCTCCAGGTAGTCGGGGTATCCAGGTCCACGCCTGTGGGTCTGCTCGGCGAAATTACGCAGCGGTGGGAAGAAATCGAGCAGTATCTGCGGGACCATCCTCAGACCTGACAAGGCGCAAATCCGGAACCGACCAGAAGCGCAGGGCGTTCCGTAGTCATTCATACTATTTGTGGCCCCGCAGATGGCTCGTCCTGAACGCCGGTGTTAGCGACCGACACGTCGTGGCGGCGCGGCACGTTCCTCGCTGGGTTCCACAAACTCCCACTCACCCAGCGCAACGTGACGGCAATGCGAGCAGATGAACCAGCACATCCGCACCTGGCGACTCCCCGCCGGTTGCACTACACTTCGATCGATGACAAGATCGTGCCCACAGTTCGGGCATCCCTGCATACGCCGATCCATACGTCTCTGCCCCTTGACACTTCCCCGACGAAAGAGACGCAAGATCTGTACCGGCGCTGTTGATCCTGTTGTCGCACCCGTATACCGCGCAGCACATAGGATCAGGGGGATGACCCAGATAGCGATGGTGAACAACGATACCGTCTTTTTGGAGACGATGGCGGAGAGAACCCAATCATGACAGGACGTTCGCCGTCCGATTCGCATTCGTCACGCCCGTGGCCGGTCGCTGCCGGCGTGGCCCTCGCGCTCTTCGCTGCCGCACTCTTCTTGATGTTCCGTCTACTCTCGTTATCGGCAGGAGAGACGCCGGGCAACTTTAGCGCCATTCAAGTTGGACGTATTGTTCTGGTCTCTGCCTC
Source organism: Chloroflexota bacterium (assembly GCA_036732245.1). GTDB lineage: Bacteria > Chloroflexota > UBA5177 > UBA5177 > UBA5177 > JANWJD01. Next base: position 935 of record DAINCT010000149.1, read on the forward strand.
TGACGGCAGAACGGCGACACTCTACGTACACACATCCATCAAGGCTATTTGCGCGGTGGCGTACGGACCCACGGCGCCCTACGGACAGCTTGCCACTGACCGCGCCATGGATCCGTCAGGCCACCAAGATCATGCTGCGTTTCTCACCGGGTTAACCCCGCGCACGAGCTACCTCTACCGCCTGCAAGGCGTCGGCATCGATGGACGGCTGTATCGCAGTCCGGTTTACAGCTTTCAAACGCCTGCGGCCACACAGCAGGTTGACAGTCGCAATGTGGCGATCGGGGCAAGCGTCCTGAAGGTGAGCTCGGTATTCTCTCCCGACTTTGCGGCGAAGTACGCGGTGGATGGCGATCCAGGAACAGAATGGGCATCGCAAGGTGACGGGAATCATGCCTTCATTACCATTAAACTCCGCCGCACTGTCCGGGTTATTGCCGTCGCTTTCCACACGCGCTCGATGGGTGACGGCACGGCGATTACCAAGACCTACAGCGTGACGGTGGACGGCAAGAAGACGTACGGCCCGTTCCGGGCCTCCCCGGGTTCCGCTGTAAATCGAGTTGCTTTCACGGGTCAAGTTATTCGATTCAGTGTGGTGCAATCGACCGGCGGCAACACCGGTGCGAGTGAAGTAGCCGTGTACGGACGGCCGTAGCAAGGCGATGGTTGTGGCCAAGAGCTACGAGCGAGAGATTCCGGCATCGCAGTCTGCCCAAATCGACGATTTCGAGACTGTTCCGTTGGCACAGTGCATCACCCAGGGCGCAAGTCGTGCCAGGGTCCAGAGCGATCGACGAGGAAAAAACGAGCGATCTCCAGCAGCATGGTCAGGGGACGCTCAGCCCAGGAGTGGTTTGGCTGCGGACCGCGCTGGGCGGTAGAAAGCGCCAACTGGAGGTGCCACCAGAGGATACGCGCCTCCGCTGTGTCATCGGCCTCCAGTGGTGCGCAGGTTCGATACCCCTCCAAGAGAAACGGCACCGCCCGCAAAGGAACTCCACCGAAATCGCGAACTGGGTCATCCCAACTTGCGCCGCCCCAGTCCAGGACCGCGACATACTGACCTGTCCGAGATCGCACCATGACGTTCGTCGACTGAGTATCGCCGTGACAAAGTCGCGATTCGACCTGAGCGCCTGCTGCGGGGGCGATCCGGTCGAGCCACCGCGTGAGCCAGCGCGCCTCGCTCGGCGTGATCCATCCGCCACCCGCCAGGTCGTTGGCGAGCTCGCGAGGGTCCGAAAGACCTGCCCGCTCTCCGACTGCCCCGCCAGGACCCGCTCGATCGACGCCGCCATGTAGTCGGGCGAGATCGTGTCCAAGCTCGCGCCAGGCCTCAGGCGTCTGCTCGGGCTCCAGATCGAGATGAGCCAGCGTCTCACCGTGGACGCGCTCGTAAATCGTGTAGGAGACAGGAAGCAGCGTCCGAGAGTCGTCATAGACCAGGAGGGCCGGTGTCCGGACTCCCACACCGCGGGCCAGCGGTACGACGATGGACTCCCTATAGAGCGCGCGCTCGTGGCCAGGATGTTGGCGTGGGATGCGCAGGACACTCTCTTCCCCGACGAGATAGATGGCATTGAAGATGCCGGTATCGGGGAGCCGGGTGATGGGAGCGGCGGGGAGGCCGTACTGTTCCGCGATCGTAGCGACCGTCTCGACCGACACGTCGACGTGCTCGGGCAATTGCATGGGGCAGGCCTCCTCGTGGAATGACGAACTTAGAAGCCGCAGGCGGATGCCGCGTGTGAGACATGGGCGCAGCGATATATGGAAGCGGCGTCTCGTTAAGGCCAGCGGCTCTGTTCACTCAGGATGTCGCCTCGCCACCATTGCCGCCGCTCATACAACGAGCGTTTACTGAGTGGCTCCGCCATCGTTACGGTCCCTCGTCTGCTCCGTGGAAGAGTGGGGCCAGGGCGGTGTACGTGTCCCGGTAGCGGTGGTAACCCTCATCGTAGGTAGACGACGACGCTGTGTCGGGTTCGATCGTCGAGGCTAGCCGGACCATCGCAGCTCCGGCACTCGGAAGGTCTGGGAACGCACCGGCTCCAACCGCCGCGCAGATGGCGGTGCCGAGGGACGTGGCATCGGCCACTTCCGGCAAATGAAGGGGGAGGCCGGCGACATCGGCCAGGATTTGCAGCCAGAGCGAACTGCGGGTGCCACCCCCACAGGCCACGATACGCTCCGCGGGCACGCCCAGGCTCTTGAGTTTCTCGAGAATGTGGCGATTACCGTATGCCGTTCCTTCATACACCGAACGCAGCAGATGTCCGGGGCCATGCGCAGGTGTCAGCCCCCAGATCGTCCCGCGCGCGGCAGGGTCCTTGATCGGGGTACGGCTGCCCTGCCAGAAGTCGAGCAGGGTCAGTCCCTCGGACCCGGCCGGCACGGCGGCTGCCGCGGCATCCGCTGCCTCATAGCGTCGTTCGCCAGCAGGCAGGGTACCGCTCAGTAGGTCGAGCATCCACCGAACCGTGCCACCGGTGCTGCTTTGACCGGCTTCGATTGTCCAGTCTCCGTCGATCACGGCACTCTCGAATGGACCCCACAGTCCAGCGTCGAATACCGCCTGCTCGGATTGGACGAGTTGCACCGTGGAGGTGCCGGTGATGAGGGCGACGGTACCGGCGGCGAGCACGTTCATGCCTACCATGCCGGCGTGTGCGTCGATTCCGCTCATGGCCACCGCGATGCCGGGCGGCAACCCCAGTTCGGCGGCAGCCGCGGGACTCAGATCACCGCCCGACGACCCCATGGTTAAGGGACTGCCCGGCACCTTATCCGGCAACTCCGCCAGATTGACCGCCTCGAGCAGCGCCATGGGCCACCCGGCGGGTACGTGGCCATCGTCTCTCGCCCGATAATGCCACTTTGCGGCGGCGGTATTGAGGGGGATCACCCATTCGCCGGTGAGGCGCCAGGTGAGCCATGCGATCTGCTCGACCAGGTGCGTCGCCCGGTGCCAGAGGGCCGGATCGTCCTCCTTAAGCCACAGTGCCTTCGGCAGGGGCCACTCTGCCGGCACATCCTGGCCGCAATAGCGCAGGACCGGATCACGGGTTTCGGTCAGACGTCGCGCCGCTTCAGCCCCCCGCAGGTCCATCCATATAAGACTATTGGTAAGCGGAGTGCCGGCGTCGTCGACCAGCAGGATATTGCATGGCGCGTCGACGGAGAGCCCGATCACCCGCTTTGCATCCTGCCCGCTCACGGCTAGACAGCCCCGGACCGCACCGACGAGCGCGCTCCACCAGTCGGCGGGACGCTGCTCCGCCCATCCGGGACGCGGGTACAGCGTATCGTAAGGCCGATCGTGAAATCCCAGGGGATGTCCCTGGAGATCGAACAGTCCTGCTCGCAGTCCCCCCGTGCCGGCATCGATTCCGAGAACCAGGTCACCGTCGTTCATCGCGGCTCCTCGTTGCAGCGTTGGCCGACCATCGTGAGTTGGCTAGGCCTGGCCGAAGACATGTGCCTCGATACCAAGCAAGTCCGCCACTGCCAGTAGCTCATCTACCCAATCGCCGTAGACCGCATGGATGTGATTGCTGGCGTAGGTGGCCAGAAACTCATCGGCCGTGCAGGCGAAGCGCGTGAAAGCGTGCGGCCACTCCAGCGTCGTCTGCTTCATCAAATCCATGTTCTGGTCGTCGTCGTAGCGAACGAACTCGCCCCGGACGATGGCCAGCCAGTATTCGCCGGCACGACGCGTGAGGCGGGCGAAGGTGGCGTCACCGGGACAGGCCAGGTGGTGCACGCTTGCCCCGCCGGCGGGGAAGTAGAAACTCTCCGGAAAGAAGTGAACGTGCGGCAGATTCTCCTTGGGGTCGAACGAGCGTTGCGCGAAGTAGGTGGCGTGCTCCCCCGAGTTGCACAGATCCCACATGTCAAGATCGGCATGATAGTGCCGGACGTCGGCAAAGAGCACCGGGGTGCCCGCCAGCAGCTTGAAGATTTGCATGGTGAGGGCGGCGTCCATATCGGCTTCGGTTGCGCAGATATGTGGCTCATGCGGGCCGTCCCAGTCGTAGGGATCGTTCAGGAACGCCTCGGTGACGTCCATGGTGCAAAAGGTGTTGGTGAGCTCCGGTTGGGCTTTAATGCCGGAGAAATCCAGCCGATATTCCTCGATAAGTCGTTTCATGGCATACGTCGCGCGAATCTGGAGCCGGAGCTTGTCGGGAGTGAGCTGTTTCCCGTCGTAATGAATCTGACCGATGTTTTCCTCCAGCCAGTTGAAAGCACTTTCAACCTGGCCCGATGGGACTTCGGCCGAGAGGCGCACGATCTCCCCCTGATCGATGTGTTCGACGTCGACGCCAAAGGTTGCGAGCCACTGGGCCGGATCGGCCGTGGCAGTGTACATGCCCATGGGACGGCCACCGACCAATCCAAACGTCTGACCGCGCAAAGTCGATACCGCGCTCGCCGCGCGTACAAAGGAGTGGACACGCGCATAGGTAGCCTCATCCTCGATTTCGCCAAAGGCACGGGCATAGGGGGTACCGGCCTGGTTCAGTGCACCGGCACTGGCGAGCATGCCGACCATGCCGGGATACTGCGGATTCACCTGGCTGAATAGGAGGAGTGGTCCCGGCGCGAAGCGGGAGGCAAGTGCTGGAAGATGGGGGAACACCCAGACCGCGAAATTGAAGATAGTGCAGTCGCAGCCGAGAGCACGGAGACGTTTGGCTTCACGCACCGCACCTTCGTTGGTCCAGACGATTTCTTCACCAGCTATGACCCGGTGGCCGTCGGCTTCCAACCGGTTTTTGAGCCGGTCCTGGAAGCCACGATTCATTTCTTCGACCTGCTCCGCTACAAACGCGCGTCCATCCGAAAAGGTCAGGATTCCTACGGTTGCCATGACGACCCTCCTTACGAAGGATTATCTACTACTCTCACCACGAAGGCGTTTCCGCGCGCCGGCCTTCCCCCGGTAACTTCTTTGGTCACGGGGAAGTCCACCGAGCTGGTGCCACCGGTGACATACGTAGCACCGTGCGCGTCCACGGCAACAGACGTGCCGACGTCGTCGCCGCTCCCACCGAGGTACGTACTGTAGAGGAGGGACTGTCCATCCGGCGCCAGCTCGGCCACGAAGGCATCACCGTAGAAGTAGCCTCCGGCGTACGACGGCTGCAACGGGTGCTGAACTGGAAAGTTTGGAGACGTAGTCGAGCCCGTGATGTGCACTCTGCCGGAAGCATCCACCGCGATGGCAGTGGCCACGTCGTTCCCCGTGCCGCCCAGGTAGGTACTGAAGTCTATACTCGCACCCCCCGGCGCCACCTTGGTCACGAAGGCATCGGTGCCGCCGCCGAACCTGCTCTGGAGGGCGTGTGAGGTGGGAAAGTCCGTCGACGCGGTTGCCCCGGCCACATATGCGGCCCCACCGGCATCTACGGCCACGCCCAGTGCCACGTCTGCACCCGAGCCGCCTAGAAACCGCACATACTCGAGGTGGCGACCTGATGGATCGAGTTTGACCAGAAACGCCCTGGTGGCGCCCGCCGCGCGTGGTGCGGCAGATGGTGACCGCTGAGGGAACGGAAGGGAGGCGGTCGAACCCACGATATAGGCGTTTCCGGCGGGATCGAGCGCAACTCCGGATGCGGAATCTGGACCCTTTCCTCCCAGGTAGGTGCTGTAGAGCAGGCGCGTGCCGGCGGGAGCGAGTTTGGCCACAAAGGCATCCACGCTGCCGGCGAGGTGTCGCTGGTACGGATTTACGGTAGGGAAATCACTCGACGCAGTCGCGCCGGTGACGATCGCCGCACCGGCGTGGTCGATCGCGATGCCGGTGGCCCAGTCGGTGCCCGAACCGCCCAGGCAGGTGCCGTACAGCAACGTGTCGCCGCGAGAGCTCAGTTTCACCACGAATGCATCGCCGCCCGAATCACGGCTGTTGCAGCCGCCCCGCTGCTCGCGTAGCGCATGCCGTACCGGGAAGTTGGACGAACGGGTGAAGCCGGCGACATAGACAGCCCCGCCCCTGCCGAGCGCGATTGCCGCGCCGTCTTCATCGTTGTTTCCTCCCAGGTAAGTACTGAAGAGCAGCGCCGTCCCAGTCGGATTGAGCTTGGCAACGAATGCATCCTCTTGACCCGTCGTGCCTGGCTCTCTCGGCTGCAGGGCCTGTACCACTGGAAAGTCGGGGGAGGCAGTGGAACCGGCTATATAGCTATTGCCGGCGGTGTCGACGGTGATTCCGCTCGCAAAATCCGAATTACTACCACCGAGATTGGTGCCATACGATAACGTTGGATCCACCACCAGTGAACGAGTATGGTCGTACGTTCCGGTTTGCAGTGAGACCCGGCCGTTTCCCGCCAGCCGGAAGTGAACGGGCACCAACCGACGGAGACCGTGGACTACCTGGTAGGCGACGGGGGCGCTCATGGTGAAGTGGCGATCCGAGGTGCCGGCGGTCAGATTGCCCTGGTGGTCTAGCCGGAATCGGGACGCTCCCGCGATCGCCAGCCTGATGCGGCTAGCATTGGCGCCCGGACGGAGTAGCCAGGTAGCTTCGACCCCCGTGCTGCCGCCCGCGTACGACAGATCGATACCCGGGTACACGTTGCGATAGATCACCGCACGATAGGTCGGTATGTCAATATGCCACCGAGCCGGGATGTTGCCCACGAGGTAATTGACCGATCCTGGAAGCTTGCTCGCTCCTACGATTCGGACATCGGAGGAGGCACCGGTGAAGCGAATCTGAATCGGATGCTCTCGGCCGATCTCGATACTGTTCTTGGTCAGAGCGAAGCTGTAACCGGTAGTACGCGCCAGGAAGAGAGTACCGGCGGACGACTGCCCTCTGTTGGGCTCGAAGGAGAGCGGCAGCTGCCGAAATGGATTGGAGATGATGGTACCTGATTGGAGGCCACGGCTCGATGCCCTCGCATTGTGTGCCGGCGTCCAACTCCCCAGGACTGCCGACCCCACGAGGAGGATGACTAACAGGAACCGGCGATGCTGGATCTGCGCCTCCTTTTTGGGCGAGTTCCCGCCTCCCATGGCCGGCCTGCGGCATCCCGGGCGGCGCCGTCATTGCGACTTCGTGCGCCTGGTATCAGCG
>DAINCT010000150.1:0-7976 GCA_036732245.1 Chloroflexota bacterium
TTGGTGCTGGTGGGAGCTACGCTGCTGGCCGTGGCAACGGCATTCCTGGCAGCCCGCTCGGCCATCCAGATTCGCCCACTCGAAGCCCTGCGCAACGAGTGAACGTTGCTCGTTACAATCCGCTAGTCAATACGGTGTAGAAGACCAGACCCCAGAGCGCGCAGAGCAACAAGCTGAGGGCCGCGGTCTCGATCGAGCCGAACGAGCGAGGAAGCACTCGTTCCACGGCAGCTACGAACTCGGCTTGTCGGTTCTCTGCGGCGTAATGGCTGACCCGTTCTGAATTCGGAAGCATATCCGTCTCCGTCATGGTGGAATCTAGGTTTCGTTTCTCACTGAAGGTGATGGTTGGAAGATCGTAGCAAGGATCGTGCCGGGAAATGACACTGTTCGCAGTGGACCGCTTAAGGCATAGATTAGGGTGTGATTGTTACGTCGATAAAGCGCTCTGGCAGTTCGCAGGGCGGTTGGCTTTGGCGACAGGCAGGGGCCAGGCTTACAGTGCCGTGACCTCGCTTTACGGCGACCCAATCCCAGAACAAATCGCCGGTGGGCGCACACGCCGCTGAGCACCGTGTTGATCCGGTCCCTCCATGTTGGAGCAGCATGAAATGCTGGCTATCCGCTGTCGGCACGAAGGAGGGTGCGGAGTCCCCACGCTCGATGATTTGTAAGGTCTCGCCCAGGCGCATGGCGAGAGTTCGTGGCGAAGAAGAGAATCCGAGTGTACGCACGTGCGATGCACTTCGAACTCCTAGTAGGACCGTCACTGTCGGCGCAGGCTCTCCCAGGCGATTCGGACACATTGGACCTACGCGCTTGAGTGTTATGTCGTCGCCCCGAAGATCTCGTACCTCGACCGAAATACCGCCGCACGCCATCGAGAAATCGAGCGCCACGGTGAACCGACCGCCGGCCCGCGATCCGAGCGCGACTCCACCGATCGAAGCCCCGATGCGAGCGGTAACCACGACATGGTGCCCCCAGTTCTTGCCCGCCACCGCCAGCGAATGTCCGGGACGCGTCACAAAAGCGAGGGAGGGGGCCGCAGTGGCGCCCACCGCTATGCCACGAGGCACGATCGTGGAAAGGCAAAGCACGAGCAATCCGACCGCGAGGTCGCGCACTCTGCGTACCTGCCCACCACGTTCCGTTATCGCAGCATCATTCATATGCCCCTCGCTTCCTGCAGCTCGTCAGTCTCTCGGAACAACGTTCGCGGCTTCCCATACGTGATTCCTCTCTACCGCACGACAAATGACTGGCCGGCGCTCCGACCAAAAACCTCGGGGAAGAAGGTTTCAGACGCGTGCGTGGGGGCCACGCCGTATCGTCCAGGCACGGTGGCTTGCGCGAGATACGTGTACGTGTACGTACCGGGCGGCAGAAAGTAGGCATAGAGGTCGACCGCGTCGTCACGCAGATCGGAATGTGTCACGAAGTTTGTCAGGTCTTGCGGACCGGTGCCAATAGGCTGGTAGTAGGCGTACTGCGGCGCTCTGAAGAGTCCCTGTTGGCTGGTGTTGAGGGACGAGTCGATTGGTTCGATACCGGCGGGAATCGGATCGTTCATTTGGAAATACAGGAGCGTCGCGTCCGTGTGAACTGTTAGTTCCACCTTCACGGCCGATCCGGCGGATGCGCCGGCTATGGGTCGACCGTGCAGGTTCAAGTAGCGCCGACTGACTGAAATGCCCGCACTCCTCGGCGGTATAGCGGCAGCCGGGAGGTAGTACTGCAATCTGGCCACAAAGTACAGCGGACCAGGACCGAATGTACCTCCCTGTGGCTGACGCGCAATGACCAGCGCACTTGGCCTCGTCCGTTGCAGGCGAGAGATTGGGACGCTCACGGTGCGCACGGATCGTTGATTTGCCACTCGGTACTGCCCCACCATTTTCACCGCGCCGTCCACTGCGACTCGATACTGGAATGCGGCCTTACCCTCGCGTGCCGCACGCGCAAAGGCCGCAAGGGTCGCGATCGCTTCTGCCGAGTCGTGCGGACAATCCCAGGCGGATCCCTGCCGCGACAGCATCAACCACCTCACCCCGGCCGGAACGAACGGATCGCCCGGGCTCAGTGCGATCAGAGTGGCCAGGGCCTCGGTGCTGGCTGCAATCGGTGGGCCGGACGGATACGACCAGGCGCTACTCTCCCAGTGCGCTCCCGTCGCACTCACCACCGCACGACTGTCGAGCGTGGATACCACGGTGCGTCCGGCTGCCGGGTCACGTGCGAGGGTCAATGCCAGGCCGAGATCACTCAGGGCGGCTACATCGAGATGGGAGCGTTGGATCGAATTGTGAAAGAGCCGTTCGATATCGGCCCTTGGCGCCGGACCCGACTGTGCCAACGCCTTCAGCAGAGATGCCCGCTCGCCGGCCGAGACTTGTTGGAGCTGTCCTTGAAGGTACTGGCGTCCGCGGTTGAGCGCTCCGGCGACCAGCCGACCGTGTTGACCTGATGCATGGAGTGCAGCGACTGCGTCCGCCGTGATCTCCGGATCGCTCTGGGCGAACGGGGCATCGAACCAGGGCCAACCGCCATCCGGATACTGATTGTCCAGGAGCTTCTGCACGCCGGCCGCAATGGTCAATGGAAGGCGCCGGTACGTTCCGATGCTCAAACCCGTGATCGAAGCCGGGAGGGTCCGTAAACTACCTGCGGCGAGCACTCGATCGGCGACATCCTCGTTGGACTCCTCAGCAGATGGGCGGAACGTGCTAAACGCCGCCCCAAGTCCGGCCGTGAGCGAGGAGGAGATTTGCACGGTCAGAGCTCCCGGTCGTGGGACCGCGTTCCGCGGCACCAGGACCATCTGCCTGGTGCTGCCGAATACCTGTCCAGCCGTGGCCACGGTCTCGTCGGTCAGCGGCGGATGCACCGGTAGCGTCAGTCGTACTGCATCTCCCTGGACGCCGGCAGTGGATGGGACTGCACGGACCGTGATACGGGCGGAGTTGCCCTGCGGCACATTCGCTCGCCACATCAGGAGCCGCTCAGCGTGAGCAGGTAGTTGGGCGGTCGCCGATTTTCGCCCGATGATCTGCAGGCCGGACGCAGTGAGGGACACGTCGGCCTTCACCGGGTGGGACAGATTGTTATTCACCACTGCTCCCAGACTCAGCGTGTCGTTCTCCACCAGAAAACGAGGAAACACCGGCCGAATGATGAGGTCTTGCGTCGCCAGAGTTGTCAGATGGGCCTGTCCAACCGCCTGGCTGGTCGTAACCCCGCGTGCGTCCAGGCGCCAGGTTGTGGCGTTATCGGGAAGGGTGAGGCTTACGCGCGCGTGACCCGCGGAATCGGTGACGAGCGCTCCCGTCCAGTACGCGGTATCTGCGAAGTGCGAGCGCACCGTGATGGCCGGCCCCTGACCAAAGCCGCCGCCGCCTCCGCCCGTCACCGGAACAGCGGCCGGAGCCGCGGCCGTGTGGCTGATACCTCCCAACGGCTGTAGCACAAAGTCAGGTTTGGACTGCAGATGATCGATCGACAGCACTCCGTCCGATGCAGTGGATACGCCCAACGAACGCTCGCTGTACAACGCGTGCATAATGTCCGGATTCGTCTCATTTTGTAGTGCCAGGACCGATGTATCGATCAAGGCGAGCGATAACTGGGCTGAAACCGGGTGACCTTTCACATCCATGGTACTGACCGCATAGGTCACACGGTCGCGCGGATGATGCCGGTACCCGTTCTGTACCAGGTGAACGACCAGTTGCTTGGGATCGAGCCGCACATGCAGCTCCGCACTGCCATACCTCCAATCGGGGGGCTCATTCCCGCGCCAGCCGTGGTACAACGTCACGGTGACATACACGTTCGGAAGATCACTGAGTGTGATGGGGATGTCGACCGTGGGAGAGTCCGAGGCCGGATGCTTCAGCCAATACTGGCGAATCGTGCCTCGTTCCACGGTGACCAGCTCCGTTGCGTGGTCAAACGGTGCCGCCACCAGCACATGCGCTGTATCCCCCACCCCGTACGTTTCTTTATCCAGCTTTAGTTGTACCGAGGTGTTGCTCGAGATCCCCCAGTCGGTTGCTCCTTGCGCGCTGGCGTAGATGGACTGAGCGGTGTGCGAGATATTGCCGTATGCATCTCGTCCCACGAGTGATACGACGTACTCGCCGCCTTCTTTCGGTATAAACGACAAGCTCGTTTTGCCGTGCGCATCGGTCGTCAACGTCTGAGTTTCCACCGAACTGTCGTGCGGCACGGCTTCCCAGCTCGACTGCCCGGGACCGACCTTGACCAGAACGCTGGTGTACGTCCGTTTGAGTACGGTCGCGGTGATCGGCTGTTCTTTCACCGGAGACCCGTCGTGCCGCACGGCCACGATGTCGACCTTCGCCTGTTGCCCTGCCGCCACGACCTCGTGCTGGGCCGATAGGCCGATTGCCACCGCGGATTTGTACTCGCCGACATCTGCGCGACCGCTCACGGACTGGTGATTGACGTCCGTCGTGGTGGCCTCGATCGTCACGATGCGATCGGTGGGATCGTGCACCAGGTCGACCGGAGCATGGATGGCGAGATTTCCGGCGCCATCGGTGGTGCCGGCGCCCTGTGCCACCTGCTTACCGAGCAGGCTCTGAGGTTGCACGTTTGGCCCCTGGGTGGCCGTCGTCTGCTGCCAGTAGGTTTCCCAGTCGAAAAAGGAATAGGCGTCCCAACCGAGTGGTTGGGGAATTTGAGGCTGGGCATAGGCGGTCCAGCTCACGTGTTGGTGGGCGACCGGAGCGCCAAAGACGTATTTCACGGCCACGGTTGCATGGAGCGTGTCGCCCTGAACGTACGCGCTGCGCCCTGGCGTCACCGTAGTCAGAAACTCCGGCTTCCGATATTCGGCGATGGTGAAACTGGTGCCGACGCCAAACCGTTGTGGAATATTGGCTGTGATGTACACCGAGCCGGTGGAGGCCGTGTTCGGGAGGCGGAACGAGCCGCGAACGGCACCGAAACGATCCAGTACAGCCTGTCCATGGAAGAGAGGACGGCCCGTGGGGTCGTTGGCCTGGATACTGGCGCGCTGCGGCCCGAGAAGCGAGTAAATCGCGTCGCTATCGCGCCACAAAACACCTCGAAAGTGCACCATCTGGCCTGGCCGGTACACGGGTCGGTCGGTGTACAGATACGTTCCATTCGATGTATCGTAATTCTGCCAGAGCGTGTTCTGATAGAAACCGGGAGACGACGTGGCGGGCGACCAGTACCCCCTCGCCAGGCCAAAATGCGTGCCGTCGCTCACCATTGCGCTCGCCGGACCTCGATTCGAGTTCTGCTGAAACATGTGTGTGCCTCGAGCATCGGTCTTCCCCGTCTCCGTGGTATTGCCCTGATAGTCGACCAACTTCACTGTCGCACCGGCGAGCGGCCGCCCCGTCTGTGCAGAATTGACCCATGCCAGGGTCCCATTGCCGCCGGTTTTCACTGTGATGTTGACATTCGTGACCACCACGATTTCGGAGGATCCTGGCGGATTATCTCCCGGTGCTATCCCGGGGAGCGTGTCCGGGGTGTCCGCTCCGAGCCAGTAAATGCCGGGATCAAGCGGAGATCCATCCTTCCGGGTCAGCTTGACTGTCAAGTTCTGCACCGTATTGAGGTGCACGGGTATCTGCTGCTTCCAGGTCCGTACGGTGGTCCCGGTGGGCGGACAGCAAAGGTTGCCGGAGACCGCCTGCAGCGTGGTACGGATCAGCGTGTACTCGACTGTCGGCACGTTCATCAGTTGCACCGGGGCGTTCACAATGCGACCTGCGCTGACCGCGATACCGTCGCCTGCACCCGGCATCCCGTAGAGAGCAATCGAGGGCCTGAGTCGGGCGGTTTTGAAGTGCAGGGTGAACGGGCCGGGGAGTGGTCGACAATACTGATCGTGCACTCCGGCCGCAAGCGTGATGGTGTATGACGACGATGGTTTGAACTGTCCGTATATTCCGTACGAAAAGATTCCGTTCTGGTCGGGACCGCCAAAGTACGTGTCGAATGTGGGGACCGTCGGCGCGATGGTTAAGTGGCGATCCAACGATAGCTTGTTCATGGGAGCACTGAAGTCGATCTGTGCCCCGTAACCCCCGGGGTTAATTCCGAGACCGCCGTATCCTTGAAACGCCGAGTCATACGCTCGAGCGCCCTCCTCCGGCAACGTCGCAATCACGCGTGGAGACGGCGCGGAACGAAAGCGCCAGCGGATCGTCTTTCCCAGCGTGGCTCGTCCGTTCGATGAGCGAGCCGAGCCAAGCACCCGCACGTCATACGGCGAGACCGAGTTGAGCGGGACGCTGGGATGAAAAATCAGTCGGTTTCCTTGCCATGAGATCCGGCCCGAGATGTGGATCCCGTTCGAGCTGAGCGAAAAATCGTGTGCAGTGGCAGCCCGAGCCATAGGCTGATTGAACGTCACCGTGACGGGACTCCGCGGGTCGGCGAACTGTGTACCGTTACGGGGCGAGCGCGAGTACACCTCGGGACGAACCGTGCCGAATGACCACTGAACGTCTCGACCAAGCGGCTCTCCCCATGCATCACGCGCCTGTCCGTCGACCGTGACGGTGTAGCGCGTGGATGGTTCGAGACCACTGGCCGGGTGGAAAACCCAGGTCGACGTCCCGAGCCAATTTCCATATCCCGCCAGGTGCGGTGAAATGGAGATATTCCACCCCGCTGGATTCTGAATCCCGGCGCTGAGACCGCCCAACGCCACCATCGGATGGTTAAACGTCACGGCTATAAGGCCGTTCGCCGCAACCCCGGCCGTGCCATTGGCCGGCGTGAAACTCTGAATCCTGAGGGCATCCCCCATCGAGAAGGCCACCGAGAATGCCCGGGAGAGCGCGACGCCGTTTTCGGCACGTGCGCTCGAGTAAACCGTCAGGCGGTAGTACGCTCCCGATCGCAGAGAGACGGCCGGAGTGAACGTGGTCGAGGTACCGGTCCACCTGAAGGTGCCCGGTACGGACGGAGTGAGCCGCCAGGCACGGGCCACGGACAATCGATCCATGACCCGACTGAAGTACACGGTGAGGGGAGCATGAAGAGGCACATCACGTGACACTCCTGGGCTCCAACCAAGCACTGTAGTGGGCGCGATCCCAACGGCTCGTGCCGGCCGGGGCAGCACGTTTCCGGATGCCGCGAAAAGAATCGCTGCCATGACCACGAGCAACCTCCGCCGTGGCATACAGCCGAGATTCCGCGGCGTCGCTATCAAACGCATTCTGTCCTCCGGGCTCCTGCATGGCTTCAGGACCCCGCGGTCGGCCACACAAAGCCACGTCGTAGGTAAGTAACGCCGAGAGTACGTGTATTGTCACGCTCAATCTCCTGTTGGCCCGTAAGATGGACGCAGAGTGATACCACGTCTGCCCCGCGCGAAAGGACCGGAACTGTGATCACTGCAATCGTGCTACTGCAAGCGTCGCGTGGCAAGGCGCAGGAACTGGCGCAGCAACTACTTGATATTCCGGAGGTCGCGGAAGTGTATTCGGTGGCCGGCGACTTCGATCTGGTTGCCATGATTCGGGTTAAAGAGTACGATGCCATGGCTGAGGTCGTGCCAGGCAAGCTGCAACGGCTCGAAGGGGTTGAACGAACGACAACTATGATGGCGTTCCAGTGCTATTCGAGGCACGATCTAGAGCGCCTATTCAGCCTCGGGTTCGAAGATACGGATGCGGAGGACTCCGCTTAGCGTCAGGTCAGAATTCGGAACCCATTTTCCCCGTGCAGCGGTTCCTCGCTAGTTTCGATCCAGTCGACGGAGGCCCCCGACGGTCCCGACTGCGCCCATGAAATGAAGGAGCGCACGGCGTCGCGACTTCCCTCTATGACTGCTTCGACGGACCCATTCGGAGCATTCCGGACCCATCCTTGCAAGCCAAGCGATTGGGCCTGGCGCTGAGCGGCGTAACGAAAACCAACCCCTTGCACGTCACCGGTAATCACCACATAAGTTCTCGTGG